>JAISGL010000033.1 GCA_031263125.1 Opitutaceae bacterium
ACCGCGCGCTTTCTCAGCAGCGTCAGTTCATCATGTTTCAAACCCCGGCAATCCGTCTGTCTTACTTTCTTCATGCCATCCTTTATGCAACGTCCCTCCTATTTTGCACGCCTTAATAATACATGCCCCGGAACATTGGCAGGGCGTCTGTTGACCGGCGTCAGTGACCCCGCTTTGCGGACACAACCCACCCGCAAATCTCGAAAAAAATAAATTTTTTTTTGCGCTTTCAGGGCGCTTTATCAACATGCAATCGGGCTTGTACGAACATGGCATATTATACGTCACATCATAATGTTACATATTTCAGCCATTTCGGGGGCACTTCCCCGGCACTCCCCCGGCATCGGCGTGGTGGCATATATTGCAAATAATAATGCTTGCATACGAAAGCGCTTATTATTGTATCCGCTCCCGTATGGCTAACGATATCCAAAACGAAATTGAAGCAACAAAAGCAAAACTCGCAGAGCTTGAAAGTCTCCAGAAAATTCAGGGAAAACTTGCAACTCTGCATTCCGAGTACGGATTCAGTGATCTGAATTCCTTTATCAAGGCGCTCAAACGTGCTGCCGGTTCCTCCGTCAAGCGTGGTCGTCCCGCGAAAGCCGCCGTCGCTGCTCCCAGCGCCGCTGCTCCGGGCGCCGCTGCTCCCAGCGTCGCCGCCGCCCCCAAGGCCGTCAAAGCCAAAAAGGGCAAACGCGCCCGCATCACGCCCGAGGTCAAGGAACAGGTGAAGACTCTGATTTCCGCTGGCAAAACCGGCGCCGAAATCGCAAAGACCCTCGGCATCTCGCTCCCGAGCGTCCAGAACATCAAAAAGGAATTCGGCCTCGTCAAAAAACGCGGCTGATAGTTTGACTGATTTATGAAAAGCGAAGCCTCCGGATAAATCCCGGAGGCTTTTTTTGTCATCCGTTTTTTTGCTTTTTCCAAAGTTGCCTTTTTCGGAATGCGGGAACACGTTTCCGGCTCTCACACACGCGCCGATGAACAATTTTGATCCAAACAATCCCTCTGATTCCGAAGATGATGATCTCGGCGGGTTGGCGTGGAATGAGTTCGATTGGGAGCATTATTTGCGTGAACAGGACGATGTGATTCATCGTTATATCGGATTTTATGAATTATTCACGCGCGACGACGAACGGCTGGAAAAAGTCGCGCGCAACATGGGCTGGGCGATGTCGCCCAGCGAGGCCGAGGAAAATGAAGACGACGGGGATGCCGGGGGCGGTCCATACACCATTCAACAGAATTATATCTACGTGGCGACGCGGGCCATTTATCTAAAACTTGGCCGCGAGTGGGAGCGCATCGCCCCGGACCCGGCGCTCGTGCCGCAACGGCTGGCCGTCGCGTTTTTAAGCGCGTTGAATCGCGGCGAGTCAGGCGCGGTGCTTGCCGTTCATGCGCTGGACATGGGCGATTTTGCAATGGCGATCAGTTTGTTCAAAAGAACGTATGGCGAAATAAACCGCGCAATCGCGATTCTGGATGAAAAGGCCGCCGGGCACTCGCCCGCGCTTTTGAAATATCGCGCGGACGCGTTGCGCATGCTGTTTGATTTGCGCGAAATTTCCCTGCGCATGATGGACGAGTGTCGCGAGGCGATTGATTCGCCGGCGGATGACGAGTTGGAGTGAACGCGCGTTTTGCGCGAGCGAGCGGGACGCGACGGGACGGGACGGCGGGGTGTGCGGGTGCGGCGTGAGTTCACGTGCATGGCAGCCCGTGCCACGACAAAGCCAGTCGCGCTTTCCAGGTTGAACCGCATGCCCGGTGCAATTTTTTGCAATGTGCAATCTTTGCAATGTGCAGGGTTGCGGAACGGCGGTTTGTTCGCAAAAGATGAAAGGCATGAACACCATGAAAGCCATGAATACCAACTCCGACAACCTTCTCGACAATTCGATTTCAGCGACCGCGCGTTGCCTTGAATCGCTCAGGCAGATACGCGCCGAAATTGACCGCGCGGCGGAACTGATTCTTAAAACCGTGCGCAACGGAAACAAACTGCTCATTTGCGGCAACGGCGGAAGCGCGGCGGAGGCGCAGCATTTTTCGACGGAGCTGGTGGGGCGGTATTTCAAGAACAGGCGTTCGCTGCCGTCGGTGGCGTTGAACGCGGACGGCTCGCTGCTCACCTGCATCGGCAATGATTATGGTTACGATGCCACGTTTTCGCGTCAGGTGGAGGGGTTGGCGAAACCGGGTGATATTGTGATCGGCATCACGTCGAGCGGCAATTCGGCCAATGTCATCGCCGCGCTCAACACCGCGAGGACGATGGGATTGGAGAGCATCAGTTTTCTCGGACGCGGAGGCGGAAAGGCGAAAGGTCTCGCGACGGTGGATTTGATTATTCCGGGCGACTCGGGGCGCTGCGCACAGGAGGCGCATTTGTTTTTGGTTCACCATTTTTGTGATCTGGTCGACGCGGAAGTCGCGTGATGCAATGGCCGCGCCGGGGTGCGCGGCAAATTTCAAAATGCAACCTGCGGATTCTTGAAAATAAAACGGGGGGGATTTGGAATTTGGTGAGCGTCCCGTTTTGGTCAGAGGATTTGCCGGCAAACGCAAGGGCGCGATTAGCAACGCGACATAATCCACGGTAACGGAATAACTGCCGTCCGCGTAATATCAGTTTAACTGATGTTACGCGGATAGCGGGATTTCGTAGGGCCTGACCTTGTGTCAGGCCGCGAATTACCAATGTGGCCTCCCACGCGTGCGCGGCCTGACACAAGGTCAGGCCCTACAAAACCCTGCCGGTCGCGTAACATCAGATATTAATAAAATAGAACGGATCTCCGATCCATTTTTATCACGCGTCCTGACGGCGGCGGCGCGGAGCCTCGCCCTCCACGCAGGTCCGCAATGTCGCGATTTCCGAGGCGCGCGACACGTCGCCCGCGAGGTTGCGCATTTCGAGCGGATCGTTTTCGAGGTCGAAAAACAGCCACGGCGAACCGTCTTCGTTCAGGACGAGTTTGCGCGCCGGCGTCCGCACGCCGCGCCACATGCGATCGCATTGATGCGGCAGACGCACGACACTCGGCATGGAGATGCGGGCGTGGGTTTTTCGTGGCACGGGATTCCAGCCCGTGGGTTTGTCTGCCGTGGGTTTGAGCGGCGCGGATTTGAATGGCGCGGGTTTGAGTGGCGCGGACTGGCAGCCTGCATGGCCGGAATGCAGATTGCCAGCCCGCGCTACAAAAGATGCCACAAAGGACAGCGTCATCTCCGGCAGGTCGATGAGTGACACGGCGGAATTGTTCTTTTCGCCTCTCAAAGATGGATGATTCACCAGCAACGGTACGCGCACGCTTTCCTCGTAAGGCCAGCCTTTGCGAAACAATCCGTGCGCGCCGTGCATGTCGCCATGCACCGATGTGAACACGATGAGCGTGTTGGGATTTTGCGCGCGCATGCCGGCGATGAGACGGCCAATCGCGGCGTCGGTCGCCTCGATGTGCGCGTAGTAGCCGGCGAGTTCGCGGCGCGCCTGCGCCTCGACTTCGCCGCCGAGGGGGACGTTTGCGGGAAGGGTGAGGTCGGGGGCACGGAATTGCGGGTCCGCATCGTGAATGTCACGAATGTCGCGAATGCCGCGAACACCGCGAACACCGTGAACACCGTGAACACCGCGAACACCGTGAATGCCGTGAACACCGCGAATGTCGCGAATGCCGCGAACACCGCGACCACCGCGAATATCGCGAACACCGTGAACACCGCGAATATCGTGAATGCCATGAATGCTGCGCGGGGCTGGCGACCCACGCTCTTGGTTTTTTTGCGGCGTTGGCGCGGCGTACGGCGGATGCGGCGCTTCGAGGCTCACGACGCAAAACCGCGGCGCGGCGTTTTCGCGGGCGCGGAGATATTCGGACGCCCGCCCGCAAAGCACGTCGCTTTGGTAGCCGTGGAATTGTCGCGGCTCCGGCAAACGCGTGCCGTGCAACCACGGATCATTGAGAAGGAATCCGCTTTCAAAACCTTCCCAAAAATCGAAACCGCCGCGCGCTTCGGGCGGCACGATGGTGCGCGCGTGCGCGTCGCCGACGGGCGGAGCGCGCGGGTCGCGACGGGCGAGGTGCCACTTGCCGAAAAACGACGTGGCGTAACCGTGGTGGCGCCCGCGCAGTTCGTGGGCGATGGTGCGCGTGTCTGCCGGCAGCGGATCGTAATAATCGCGCACGCCGTTCTCAGGCGAGGGAACGCCGGTGAGCATCGCGGCCCGCGCGAAAGGGCCGAAAGGGTGAGGCGTGACGGCTTGCGCGCAATTGATCGTGTGCGGGTCGCGCGCAAGGGCGTCGAGGTGCGGCGTGCGCGAGGGCGTGCGCGTGTGCGCATCCGCGCGCAGATTCGGGTCGCCCGCGCAGCCGGTCGCTTGCGCGCGCCATTGCGTGGTGATGATCCAGAGGATGTCCGGCGGGCGGCGCATCAGGGAGCGGGGACGGAACGCGCGTGCGCAGGGAGCAACGGCATTCCGCCGCCGGACGCGTGCAACGCGCACGCCGTTGCGCATGTGAGGATTCGGGTGACTCGAAGCTCGCCCTGCAAGCAGCGGAGCGCGCCCCGCCCCGTCCGGCGGCCGGAGACTGCCGCTCCTTGCGCAAGCGTGCTTTCGGCCACGCTCATTTTCCTTCCGCATACTCCGCCGGAATCGCGGTGATCGCGCGGATTTCGATGTTGCGGAAAAATTCCTCGGCCAATTCGAGTTGCAGCTGGATTTGCCCGCCGGTGAGCGGTTCCGTGGAGCCGTCCTTCAACTTGCGCGCGGTTTTTTCCATGCGCGCCACGACGTGTCCGTTGACAACGTGCACAGCTTTGTCGCCGGCGGCGAAAACCTCGAACGTGTTCCATTCGCCGAGAGGTTTCTCGAAATTTTCGGAGCGCGTGCAACGGCCTTTGTTGGGCGCGGTGACGTCGATGAGCGCCGGCTGTCCGGCGGAGGTGGGATCGTATTGCGGTGATTTTGGGTTGCCGTCCGGTTTCACGTTGATCGTGCCGGTGGCACCGCCCATCACGATAAAATCGCCGCAAGTGGCCTCGCAGACTTGGAATTGGAGCGCGCTTTTCCAGCGTTTGCTCCACTCGCCGTATTCGCCGTGCGCGTGATACATGAGGCCGCCGTTGCGCGGCCTGCCGGCGGCGGCGTGATTTTTTTCGCCCCATTTGAATTCGAGGCGCAGGTGGTAGTTGGAAAATGACTCCGTGGTGCCGAGGACGCCGTAGCCCTCGCCGGAGATGCGTATCGCGGGCTGGCCGTCGGCGAGCACGATGGTGAACACTTGCAGCGGGTCGCTGTTGAGGCCGATGTGTTTGGTGTAATTGCCCTTCGCGTTTCTTTCAAAACCGGGGACATCGCTTTTCGCGAGCGGTTCGGCGAGGTAGGACTCCCAGCCGGTGAAGTCGGTGCCGTTGAAGAGCGGACGCCATTGTTCCTGTGCGTGGGACAGGATGGGCAGCGCAAGCGTGGCGACGAGGAGCGGAAAGCTGGATTTGGAAAAACTCATGTGTGGCAAACTAAGGGATGCGCTCGCGGCGGCAAACTGATTCCGGCGCTGATTCCGGCACGGGGCGCATCTCAAAAACCGGACAAGCAAGACGCCGCGGCACGGGCATCTTGCCCGCGTCGAAGCCAGCATGGGGTGGCGCTTCGCGCCGTCCACGGGCTGGAAGCCCGTGCTACGCAAACTAAACGGATACCCGCCGTTTTGCGCCCTTCGGCGCTCTGCTTTCGCTTCTGCTCCGGGTCGTTCACTTGATTGCCACCTTTCGCAATGACACGCCTTCCGCCACGGCGCCGCATTTTTCTCTCGTCGTCCGCCCCGGCGGCGCATAGACACGCGTGCTTTCCCAGTTATAGCACGCACCCACGCAACACACACGCACGCACAAAAAAAAACACAGCACGATGAAGCACTTTCTCAAAGAAACCGATTTCGCCAGACACGAGGTGGCCGAAGTCCTCGCACTGGCCCGCGAACTCAAAAAAAAACGCGGACGCCTCACCCCGCCCGTCCTCTCCCAACAAACCTGGGCGCTCATCTTCTCAAAATCATCCACCCGCACCCGCGTCTCCTTTGAAGTCGGCATCCACGAACTCGGCGGCAATCCCCTCTTCCTCAATAAAAACGACATCCAACTCGGCCGCGGCGAAAGCGTCGGCGACACCGCGCGCGTCCTCTCCCGCATGGTGCATGGCCTCATCGTGCGCACCTTCGACCACGCCGAGGTCGAACAACTCGCCGCGCTCGGAAACGTCCCCGTCATCAACGCCCTCACCGATTTCCTCCACCCCTGCCAGATCTACGCCGACGCCTTCACGCTCGCCGAACGCTGGACGCCTCGCGGCGGCGACCTCTTCGCCTCGCTCAAAGGCCGCAAACTCGCCTTCCTCGGCGACACCGCCTGCAACATGGCCAACTCGTGGATACTCGGCGCCAACCTCTTCGGCATGGAAATCTCGCTCGCCGGCCCGAAAGGCTTCGAACCCTCCGCCGCGTTCAACGCACTCCTCGAAACGGAAAGCGCGCGCCTCGACCTCCCCGGCGAGTATCACTTCACGACCGACCCCCTCGAAGCCGTGCGCGGCGCCGACGTCGTCTACACCGACGTCTGGGTGAGCATGGGCAAGGAAGCCGAGGCCGCCGCGCGCATCAAGACCATGACCCCCTACGCCGTGACCGCGAAACTCTT
>JAISGL010000161.1 GCA_031263125.1 Opitutaceae bacterium
CAGATGGTGAAACGTTGTTTGAGCAACTTCATGAAAGCCGAAACATCGTTCATGAGTGCGAGCTGCTGCTTGCGCCAGACGTCGGCGTCGGGACCGCCAGCTTTGAGTTGTGCCTCTATGGCCGTCAACGAAGCCGTTTGAAAGCGGGTTGGTTCCGGGTAAAGCAAGCGATAACGACGCAGATGTTCCTTGTCGGAGATCGGTGCTTTTTTTGGAACTCTGACAAGCACATGGAAGTGGTTTTCCATGACGGCGTAGGTGAGAATGGAAACGCCGCAGTAGTCGGCAATTTGCCACATTTGCCGTCGAAACATCTCCTTGGCATCCTCGTCGAAGAGCCGTTCGCAGTTAACAGTGCGGGAGATGCAGTGGTAAACAGCATCCTCTACATGAATTTTTATCCGTGCAATTCTCATACGGAAAACAATCACTGAAAAACAACCATAAAACAAGAAAATTTAGAGCCTGTCCCTATATTTTACAGCCATTTTGCAATTTTCATTCACACATGCCAAAATCTGACTCGCGACCATTGGATCATCTGAGCGACGCATGCGACAAGGACAGGCGGCTCGACAGAATATCGCCCGAAACCGGTCGCCCAACATAACACGCGACACAATACGCGACACCCCCGATACTGCCCCGCCCCCTGCTCCTGCTCCTGCCCTGCCCCTGCTCTGCTCCACCTCCTAATTTAAGTCTGTCCCTTTTTTTCATGTAGACTTGACAGATTACTGTTCGAAACCAGCCGTGCTTGGTTTTGGGTGAGGTTTTTTGTGAGGTGCATTGTGCCTTGTCTGGCGACTTGGTACCGAGCGTCAGCGACATCTGCCAATCGCCGCTCCCAAGTATTCAGTCAACCGGGCGGCTCTTGTCTGGAATTGCTCCGGGATGTTTGATGGATGTTTCTACTCTACGGGCAGACGCGGAGGATGTAGAGGCCGGGGGTGAGTTCGCGGCGGGCGTCGATGTGGAGGGTTTTGTCAAGGTAGTCCGAGAGGTACTGCACAACCGCGGGGGTGCCCGCGCCTTTCATCAGTGTGGGCGGGGCGGCGAGGCCGGTGATGTCGATCATGGCGAGAAATTCCAACGGGGACCAGTCACCTGTCACGAGGGCTTCGGGGATGTTGGGGGGGGAGGGGTCGAGGGGCGCGATCGGGAGTTGGAGCAGGAGTTCCCCGGTTTTTACGCGGATGACTTCGAGGCAGGCCTGGCGCGGCGGGAGGGGCGCGGCGGGGTGCTCGACGCGTCCGAGGGTGGCGTACGGGGTTTGCGTTTGTTTGTAGTCGAGCATCCCGGCAGGTTGCGCCGGGACTGAAACCGGGTCGGGAAACCGGATGTCAAAGGTGTCGTCGGAATACGTGTAGCCGGGAGGAAAGGGCTGGAAGGTTTGCACGGGTTCGCGGTGGGAGATGCTGACCGGATCGGCCTGGGTGTAGTTGTGGGGCGTGGGCAGGAACAGGGGCGCGGGGTCGAACAGTTGCGCTTCTTCATCGAGGATACGGTTGCGCTCACTGTCGCCCGCGCGCGTGATGACGAGCGCGCCGGGATCGGACGGGGACACGCGGGGGGTGAGCGTCGGCAGGCGCACGAGACCGACGAACACCGTGATGCCCGCGACCAGTGCGATGAACGCCACTCCGAGAAGTATCGCCATGCGGCGGTACTCGATGCGCGAGTTCCATCGGAAGCGTCCGATTTTGATTTTCATGGGTCCACGGGGGTTGCGTTGAGATGGAGCGCGGGGTCGGGTTTTTCGGGAGCGATGAGTGTCGACACTTGCGTGAAGCCGATGTCGCGGGCGAGGTCGGAGATGCGCGCGATTTCCTCGATTGTCACGGCGGCGTCGGCGCGCACGAGGAGGGAGGCGCCGGGCGCGTTTTTGATTTTTTCCGCGAGCCAGTTTTCGAGTTGCGAGGGGCTGACGAGGCCGGTGTCGGTGAAGATTTGTCCGTTGGCCTTGATGCTGATGACGGTGGCGCCGGCCACGTACGAAATCCTGTCGGCGGGGCGCGGGGGAAGGCGGAAATCCTTGCTTTCAACAACGATGGCAGGCGAGAGGATGAAGCGCGATCCGAAGAAGACAAAAAACATCACGATGAGCACGAGGTTCACGTAATGCACCCAGTCGAAACTGCGCGGCGGCGGGCGCAGTCTGTAGTTAAGGTCGAGCGGGCGGGTGATCATGCTATTTTGGATTTTCGATTTTGGATTTTCGATTTTTTGTGAGGCGCGGGCGGACGGATACGAGCGGGCGGATGCGGGCGGGCGGATGCGGGCGGCGCGGACGATTTTTTGAGGTCAGTTTTTTCTGTCTTGGGGAATGCCGTCGGCGCCTTCGCCTTCGTAGTGGTTGTTGAGGTATTCCATGATTTCGTTGGCAGCCCATTCCATGTCGCGGGTGAGGGCGCGGATGCGTCCGGTGAGGAAGTGGTGCCCGAGATGCACGGGGATGGAGAGCATGAGGGCGGCGGCGGCGACAGTGAGCGCCTGCCAGAGGCCGTTGGCGAGCGCGGTGGCGGTGGCAAACTCGGCGCCTTGCATGAAGGCGTGGAAGGTCGTGATCAGGCCGAGGAGCGTGCCGAGGAGGCCGACGAGCGGCGCGACTTGCCCGATGGCGGCGAAAGCGCCGAGGCGGCGTTCGAGCGCGGGGATTTCAACGATGGCGGCTTCCTGCACGGCGTAGCGGAGTTTGTCGGGCGGCTGGCCGGCGTGGACGAGCGCGGCTTTGACGACGGCGGCGACGGGGCCGGGGGTTTCTTCGCAAATGGTCGCGGCTTCGACGAGGCGGCGGTGGTCGAGCGCGTTTTTGATGCCGTCGAGAAACACTTTTGACTTGATTTGCCCGCGATGGAGGAAGAGGGCGCGTTCGATGTACAGGACAATGGCGGCAGCCGCCATGAAGAGGATAACCAGCATCATGGGGCCGCCTTTTGAGAGGAGACTGAAATCGAATCCGGACATTCCGAGGGTGAGCATTTGGTGAAAGCGGCAGATTTGCAATGCGGCAGTGAAGGGAGTGAGGGAAGGAGGGGCGTGAGGGAGGAGGGAATGAGGGAGGTGGGAGTGAAGGAGGTGGGGGTGAAGGAGGTGGGGGTGAAGGAGGTGGGAGTGAAGGGTGAGGGAGGAGTGGAAAAATCCCAAATCCCAACAGCCAAATTCCAAAAGGACACTGGTGTTGGCGCGAAGCGCCGCTGGTCAGAATTTCACTGGTGTTACGCAGCATGCAGGGAGTGGATTCCTCAAGTGGAATCACACAATTTATTGGTATATTGGATATTACACATTAATTTTCTTTTCCATAAAATTCAGGTGTCAACTTTAATAAATCTCCGTGTACAGAACCTGTCCCTGTTTATTTCTGTTTATTTGGCTTTAATCTTGTTTGTCTGCTCACCAGTTCTTTTCCGGTTTTTCCCAAGGTCGCCTTGGGGCGGGCGGTTGCGCCAGGCTGCGACTGCGTGGGTGGACGCATTGGTAATTCGCGGCCTGACACAAGGTCAGGCCCTACGGGGCCAAGTTGCGTGCGCGGTCCGCCGCAGGGGGCAGACATTGCGCGCTCTGCGCGCCGCGTGCCTTCAGTCAGAACTTTATTTTCACGCCTGCCTGGATGCGCCAGCGGGAGGCGGATTTCTGGATGGTTTGCTCGCGCGGCTCGTTGTTGTAGAGATACGCATACTGGCCTGTGCGCGAATCGTAATAACCCGAGGCTATCGCCAACGCGTAGGGAGAGTTGTATTGATACACTTCACCCCAGTCCGGGTTGAGCAGGTTGGTGATGTTCAAAATGCTGCACACAAACTCCGCACGCAGGGTGCGCCAGAACGGAATTTGCTGCACAAAACGCACGTCCACCCGGTGCTGGAAACGGCTGCGTTCACTGTTGCGCGGCACGATCTGGCCGGCGAAGCGGCGGAGTTTGTCGTTGGTCGCGAGATAGGCGAAGAAGGCGTCTTTTTGCGTTTCGTCCATCCAGTAGACTTTGGGGTCGTTGCGTCCGGCGGGCACGTAGAAGAGGTCGTTGCTGGTGGAGCCGTCACCGTTGGCGTCGTTGGCAAAGGAGAAGCTGTAGGGGCGGCCACTGTGGGCGTCGTAGACAAATTGCAGCGTCGTCTCGAATTTTTTAATGAGCACGGGTTTGAGGGTGAGCGTCGCGAGGATGCGGTCTTTCACTTCCGTGGCGGCAGTGCCGGTTTCGTCGCTGTTGGGGTCGATGCTGACGCGGCGGTTGAAACAGGACGACGCGGTGCTCGCCGTGAAGGGGCTGACTTCCGTGGCGTGGCCGCGCGTGTAGGCGAGCGAAAAACCCCAGTGTTTGTCCACCGGGCGTTTTATCAGGAAGGTGAGGTAGGAGGCTTGCGAATCGTCTTTGCCGCGGGCGGCGTTGGTGAGCATGTAGACTTCGTCGAAATCGGGGTTCAATATCTGGGTGCCCGCCGCGCGTCCGGGCATGGGATTGTTGCCGCTGCTGATGACCCAGGTGCCATAAAGTTTGCGTCCGTCGGGGCCGTGGAGCGGGCCGCCGGCGGGGTCGGCGGGGTCGAGCGTTTTCAGGTTGAGGTCGCGATAAACGAGGCTGTTTTTGTTGCGCGAGTAGAGCCATTCGACCGAGGCGGTCATTTTCTGCCACGGGAGGCGGATGTCCACGGCCAGGTTGCCGCGTGTCACGGCGGGCAGGCGCAGGCCGTCGCTCATCAGGTTGATCGGGATGGCCGTCGTGCCGGAGACGTCCAGCACGGGGCGGTAATTGATGTCGGTGATGAAGGGTTGCCCGGCCCGGCTGCTTGTGACGCGGAGCGACGACATGCCGTCGTTGGTGAAGGAATTCGAGAGCCACACGCCGGGGGCGCGGCCTTGGAAAACACCCGCCCCGCCGCGAATCTGGAGTCGCCGGGCGCCCAGCGGTGTCCACGTAAAACTGAAGCGCGGGCCGACCGTGGAGACGCCGTCGATGGTGCCGTCGTTGCGCGTGATCGGGTTGCCGTCGGGGTCGGTGAAACCGGCCTGCTCGAATTTGGGATTTCGCCGCGGGGAGTGTCCCATGTTTGTATAATCGACGCGGATGCCCGCCGTGAGCGTGAACGCGCGCCACGGTCTCCATGTGTCCTGCAAATAGGCGGTGCTGACTGTGTAGCCCCAGTCGGCCTTGGGGATTTCGCCTTCGTAGGTGTATACGAATGTCGTGGAGTTGGGCGTGCCCGCCTCGAACGCGTCGATGTCGAAGAAATTGTAGTGGCCCCACGCGTGGGGCAGGAAGGTGTTCTCGAAATCGCTGCGCACGACTTCGCCGCCAAACTGCACGCGGTGTTTGCCCAGCAGCCACGTGGCCGAGGCGCGGCCTTGCGTTGTTTTTGTCAGCACGCTGTTGAGCTGGTTGTTGTAATAGGAGCCGATGTTCACCGCGCCCGAGCCGCTGGCGTAGATATCGGGGACGCGGTTGATGACGACTTCCGGCCAGGGGTTTTCCGGGTAACTGTCGTTCGTGTGACGCTGGTGGGCGAGGCTCAACTCGGTGCGAAACGCGCCGCGCCAGTTTGAGAAAAGCTGCGCGCTCCAGGCGTCGAGATTCTGCTTGGTCATATACCAGTGGCTGCTCAATGACGTCTCGCTGTTGCCGGTGAAATCCCTGTAGTTGGGCTGCCCGCCGTGAGACGAGCTGTGGCGGATGGAGAGGCGGTGCGCGGCGTTGATGCGCCAGTCGATTTTCGCCATGTAGCGGTCGCTTCTGCGGGTTTGCGCGCCGGGGTTCGCGAGCGCGCCGGCGTCGTAGTTGTATTTGTCCCTGGCAATCTCGACGATCTGCGCGACCGAATCCGGGTCGGGTTCGAAATTGCGCTCCGGAGCGGGGTCGGTGTTCTCGGTGCGCTCCCACGACACGAAAAAGAAGAGGTGGTTTTTGACGAGCGGGCCGCCCAGCGTGAAGCCGTAGGTCTCGTTCGTGAACGGCGTGCGCGTGCCGGTGACGGGGTCGGCGGCGCGGAATTTTTCGTTGCGGTAGCTGTAATACAGGGAGCCTTTGAACGTGTTGTCGCCGCTCTTGGTGACGGCGTTGATCGCGGCGCCCGTGAACCCGCCGCGCGAGACATCGTAGGGCACCAGGTCAACCGACACCGACTGGATTGTTTCCATCGAAAACGGATTCCCCTGCGAGGGCAGTCCGCTGTCGCTCAACCCGAACTGGTCGTCGAGCCGGATGCCGTCGATCTGGATGGAATTGAAGCGCACGTTCTGGCCCGCGGCGGCGATTGCGCCCTCCTCGTCATCATCGGCGAGGCCGTAAAGCATCGCGATGCGGGGGTCGGACGTCGCGTAATCGTTGATTGTCTGGTCGTCCGTCGACGGGCGTTCCTCGACCTCGCGTTGCGTGAGTGTCGTCGCTGTGCCGGGCTGCGGGTGCTCGCGGTTGGCGACGACGACCATGCGTTCGAGGTGGACGGTTTTGTTCGCCGGGTCGGTGAGAGCAACGTCAAGCTGACGTTCCTCGCCGAGGGAGAGGATGATGTCCGCGATTTCCCCGGCATCGTAGCCAGGCGCCGTCACGCGCATGGAGTGGAATTCGCCGGGGCGGAGGCCGATGAAGAGGTATTGGCCGGCGCGGTTGGTGTATGTCGCGAACGTATCGCCGGTGGCGGCGTGACGCAGGGTGACGCGCGCGCCGGCGACGACCTTTTTGGAATCTTCGACGAGAACCGTGCCCCCGAGCGACGCCGTCGTCTCCGCCTGCCCGAAAAGCGCGCGCGCCAGAAAACACCAGGCGACAAAAACAACAAATAAAGGAATGCGCGGGCTGTGCGCGGAGAGTCGCGGGCGATGTGCGAAGAGTCGCGGGCGATGCGTGTGGAGTTGCGAGAGTCGCGGGGTCATGGAGAGATTGGGTTGGATTGGGATTAGGATTGGGCCAGGTTGAGTCGGGTCTTGCGGGAGCAAATCAAAACCCGGTATCTGTTTTTTCAACAAAAAAACAAAGTGCGCCGGCCCCGCGGAATCCAGGCGCTCCCACCGGTGATTCGACAAACAAAAACCCCAAACCCCAAAGGCCAGCAACGCCACACGCATGCTGACTGGTTCGGGATTTGGAGTTTGGAATTTGGCGTTTGTCGCTTGGTGTTTGTTTTTTGGCGCCCGGCGCTTGTCGTTTTGTCGTTTGTTTTTGGCGTTTGAAATTTTGGCGTTTGGAATTTTGCCGCGCGCCAGCGCGGCATTCCCTTCCCTCGCGGCTCAGATTGCCGTTTCGCCCTGTTCCTCGGTGCGGATGCGGACGGCTTGCCCGACGGGGAGCACGAAGATTTTTCCGTCGCCGATTTTGCCGGTTCGGGCGGCGCGCGCGATTGTCTCGGTCACTTTCGGGACAATCTCGCCGCTCACGACGGCCTCGATTTTCACCTTCGGCAAAAAGTCGACCGTATACTCGCTGCCCCGGTAGATTTCCATGTGGCCTTTCTGGCGCCCGAAGCCCTTGACCTCGGTGACCGTCATGCCTTCGACGCCGATCTCGGCGAGCGCCGTTTTCACTTCTTCGAGTTTGAACGGCTTGATGATTGCTATGATGAGTTTCATGTGGATGTCAGTGTGTTTGGTTTCAGTGTGTTTTGTGTGAATGTGTTTTGTGCCGGTGCGTTTCGCGCCGGTGTGTTTGTTTGATGGATGCGATCACGTGTTGATGTAACCCTCCTCGCCGTGCTCCGAGACATCGAGACCCTGGCGCTCGACCTCGGGCGTCGGACGCAGGCCGATCACGGCTTTTATGAGAAACGCGATGACCGTCGTCGCCACGATGCTCCAGACAAGCGTCACGGCCACGGCCTTGAGTTGCGAAAACAGAAGCCCGTCCATGATGTCCGCGATGCCCGGATTCGCCTCGGTGGTCGCCAGCACGCCGGTGAGAATCGCGCCGAGCGTGCCGCCCACGGCGTGGACGCCAAACGTGTCCAGCGCGTCGTCGTAGCCGAAGAGCGCCTTGAGTTTCACCACCGCGAAATACGGCACGATGCCCGCAAACACGCCGCAGACGACCGCGCCCGTCGCGTTGACGAAACCCGCCGCGGGCGTGATCACCACAAGGCCGGCCACGATGCCCGAGCAGATGCCGAGCACCGACGCCTTTTTCCTGGCGACGCACTCGACCGCGCCCCACGTGAACCCGCCGATCGCCGCCGCCAGCGTCGTGGTCATGAACGCGTTCGAGGCGATGCCGTCCGCGCCGCCCGCGCTGCCCGCGTTGAAGCCGTACCAGCCGATCCACAGGATCGCCGTGCCGACCATGCAAAGCACCATGCTGTGCGGCGCCATTTTCTCTTTTCCAAAACCGATGCGCGGCCCGAGTATCAGCGCCAGCACCAGCGCCGACCAGCCCGACGACATGTGCACGACGGTGCCGCCCGCGAAGTCGATTGCCTTGATCGCGCCCGACGCGCCCGACATCAACCCGCCGCCCCACACCATGTGCGCGAGCGGATAATACACGATGAACATCCACAGCGTGATGAACGCCATGATCGCGGAAAACTTCATGCGCTCGGCAATCGCGCCGACGATCAGCGCCGGCGTGATGATCGCGAACGTGAGCTGGAACATCGCGAACACATTTTCCGAGACCCACGGCAGCGTGCCCGTCGCGCCCGTCACGCCCTTGAGAAAAACATGGTCGAACCCGCCGATGAACGCATTGCCCGGCGCGAACGACAGGCTGAATCCCGCCGCCCACCACAACACGGTGGACAACCCCGCGATGCCCAGGCATTGCGCGAGCACCGAGAGCACGTTTTTGCGGCGCACGAGGCCGCCGTAAAAGAGCGCGAGGCCCGGCAGCGTCATGAACAGCACGAGCGCGGTGGAGGTCATCAACCAGCCGTTGTGCCCCGGTCCGGGAGTGCCGGCGAGAGGCCCGTCCGCGGCGGGCGCGGCGTTGTTGACATAGGCTTCGAGCGCGTCCAAGCGCGCCTCGGTCGAGGCGGAGGCGGAGGCGAGGGCGGAAGCCGCGGTCGGAGCGGGAGCCGCGTTCGAAGCGGAGGCGGAGGCGGGGGCCGCCGTCCCTGCCGGTTCCGCTGATTGGGCCGGCGAAACAAGAGCCAGCATGCAAATGCCCATTCCGCAAACGGCGGCACGGAGAAGGGCGCGGAGAAACGTGGAGAAGGTGTCAGGTGTCATGGCGCCGACATCGGTAGCATTTGCGATGCCAACTTTTCCCGCAAAAAAAACGCGCCCGTTTTCCGGACGCGTTGCTCACTTGGAATGATTGGAAGATTGGGATGCTTGAGATGCTTGGGCGCTTGGAATGCGGGGAGCGGTTTTCCGCTCAGACGGCGCCGTCACCGCGCTCGCCGGTGCGGATGCGGATGACTTCATCGACGGGTGCGACGAACACCTTGCCGTCGCCGATCTTGCCGGTCTTGGCGGCCTTGACGATTGTGTCGACGACCTTGTCCTTGATCTCGTCGGTGACGACGATTTCGATTTTCACCTTCGGCAGAAAGTCGACGGTGTATTCGCTGCCCCGGTAGATTTCGGTGTGGCCTTTTTGGCGACCGAAGCCCTTGACCTCGGTGACGGTCATGCCCTCGACGCCGATTTCGGCGAGTGCATCTTTAACTTCCTCCAGTTTGAACGGTTTGATAATGGCGATGATCAGTTTCATTGGTGGTAATGGGTTAAGTGTTGCCGTGAGTTGATGACGAAGATGCAACCACAAGCGCCGCCCAGCGCAAGCCTGCATCCGCGAAATCGGCAAAAAAATTCCGGCGCGTTTCTTCGGAACACCTCTTGGGAATATCGGACATCTTTGCCCGCGACGGGTGGCGTGTATACCACCGGTTTCCCGCGTCAGGAGGAGGCGGCGGGCGACGGCGGGTGGCGGCTGTTTAACGATATAAAAACAATAATGTCTGACACTGTGTTTTATCCGCGCGATGTTGTGCGCATTCCTTTTCCAAATATGAAAAAAACGCTTCTTACTTCCTCCCTTGGCCTGGCGGCGGTTTCATTGACCGCGGCGACCGTGGCGGAACGGCCCAATATCATTTATGTGCTCGCCGATGATCTCGGCTACGGCGACGTGCGGTGCCTCAATCCCAACGGCAAAATCAAGACGCCGTCCATCGACCGGCTCGCGGCGCAAGGCATGATTTTCACCGACGCGCACAGCACGTCGGCGGTTTGCACGCCGTCGCGCTACGGCATCATGACCGGGCGCTACAACTGGCGCACGATATTGCAAAAAGGCGTGCTCTACGGATACAGCCCGCCGCTCATCAAGCCGGACCAGCTCACCGTCGCCTCGCTCCTGCGCGACAATGGCTACACGACGGCGTGCATCGGCAAGTGGCACCTCGGCTTCGACTGGACGTATCTTGCCGGCACGCCGGCGACCGACGCGAAAAATCCGCCGGTCGATTTCAGCAAGCCCATCCAAAACGGGCCGACGACGCGCGGCTTCGATTATTTTTTCGGCATCAGCGCGTCGCTCGACATGCCGCCCTATGTTTATTTGCGAAACGACCGCGCGACGGAAATACCGACCGCGCGCCTCGCGTTTCAAGGGCGTCCGGGACCGGCGGGGCCGGCGTTTGACCCGGCGAATTGCGTGCCCGATTTCACGGACGAGGCGATTCGTTACATCGAAAAATGCGCGCGCGGGGCGGGGCCGGGGGCGGGACCGGGATCGGAACGAAAACCGTTTTTCCTCTATTTCCCGATGCCGTCGCCGCACACGCCGATTGCGCCGGCGAAGGAGTTTCAAGGGCGCAGCGGCATCAACGCCTACGCCGATTACGTGATGGAAACCGACGCCGCGCTGGGCCGCATCCTCGACACGCTCGACCGGCTCGGCGTGGCGGAAAACACGCTCGTGATTTTCACGAGTGACAACGGCTACGCCCCCTACGCCGATTACAAGACGCTGAAGGCGGCCGGCCACGAGCCGAGCGCCCATTTCCGCGGCTGGAAGGCGGACATCTGGGAGGGCGGGCACCGGATTCCGTTTGTGGCGCGCTGGCCCGCGCGCGTGAAAGCCGCGAGCACGTGCGCCGATCCGGTCATGCTGTGCGATTTCATGGCGACGTGCGCCGATGTCCTCGGCGCGAAGCTGCCAGACGCCGCCGCGGTGGACAGCGTGAGCATTTTGCCCGACTTGCTGCAAACGGCCAAGTCTCCCGTGCATGAGGCGCTGGTACACCATTCGATCGGCGGCAAATTTTCGATCCGTCAGGGCAACTGGAAACTGGAACTGTGTCCGGGTTCCGGCGGCTGGGCCGCGCCGCGCGACCCGGCGGCTGTGAAAGCGGGGCTTCCCCCGGCGCAGCTCTACGATCTCGCCAGCGATATTTCGGAAACGACAAACCTCATCAAGGAGCGTCCCGAGATCGCGCAACGCCTCACCGCGCTTTTGGAGAAATACGTAAACGACGGACGCAGCACTCCCGGCCCAAAACAGCGCAACGACGTGGTGGTGGACATCTTCAAACAAGAATCGTCCCGTCCATAAAAGAGTGGGGCCGGAAGCGGCGGTGGGCGTCAGGTATCACGCCGGAGATACTACAAAGCCGGCAGGTGGAAGAAAAATCCCCCGGCCTGCCGGCCCCATAATATGAAAACAATAAACAACGTCGCGCAGAATCACGGGACGCCTCATCACCGTCAAGGCCAAAGTTCGGAAAAAATTCAGAAACAGCAGAAAAGTTCAGAGAAAGTTGTGCCAGTGAGCATCTCAAAAACGGGACGGGCCATACCGCTCCCGTATCGTCCCCCCGTATCGTCCCCCGTATCGCCCTCCCCGGCGCGACCAAGACGCCCGCACCACAGCACCTTGCCCGTTCACGCCCAGTTTTTGGCGCCCGTTTTTTGACGCCTGAGCGAAGCATAAGGCCCCCCTTGCGAGACCTCCTTGCGATTAGACCCCATTTTGACATTTTGCCGCTGTCTGCTTTTTTGATGTGACCAACCGCGGCATCATTTTTGACGTGACCAACCGTGGCATCATGTCAGCTTTAGGCGTTTATTTACGCAAAACGCGCAAACACACACATCCGCACTTTATCATGGCATCGAACAGCAAAACCAAAAAAAACATCACCGACAAAAACGCCTCCTCCAAGGCACCCATCCCCTGCCCCAGCCCGGAAACCACGTCGCTCTTCGACGCCGCTGACACCGCCAAGTTCAAACAGGCCATCTTCCGCCACCTCACCTACACCCTCGCCCGCGACCTGCACACCGCCCAGCCCCACGACTGGTGGATCGCCACCTCGCTCGCCGTCCGCGAACACATCCTCGCCCGCCTCATAAAAACCCAGGGCGTCCACAACCGCCACAACGTCCGCCGCCTCTACTATTTCTCGCTGGAATACCTCATGGGCCGCCTGACCGAAAGCAATCTCCACAACACCGGCCTCCACCACGCCGCCCGCGAAGCCATCAAGGACCCCGACATCCCCGTCGACTTTGAAAACATCCTCAACGAAGAAGCCGACATGGGCCTCGGCAACGGCGGCCTCGGACGCCTCGCCTCCTGTTTCCTCGACTCCCTCGCCACCCTCGACCTCCCCGCCATCGGCTACGGCATCTATTACGAATTCGGCCTCTTCCGGCAGGAATTCGTCAACGGCGCCCAAATCGAACACCCCGACTCCTGGATGCTCGGCGGCACCCCCTGGGGCATCGAACGCCCCGAAAACAAAGTCTCCATCCCCATCAAAGGCCGCGTCGAAAACATCTTCGATGACCGTGGCAACTACCGCCCCCGCTGGGTCGGCACCGACACCATCATCGGCATCCCCCACGACATCCCCATCGCCGGCTACGACACCGACACCGTCAACTTCCTCCGCCTCTGGTCCTCGCGCTCCGCCTCCGAGTTCGACCTCAACGCCTTCAACGCCGGCGGCTACGTCGAGGCCGTGCGCGAAAAAGCCGTCACTGAAACCATCTCAAAAGTACTTTACCCCAACGACAAAACCGAAAACGGCAAGGAACTGCGCCTCATCCAGCAATACTTCTTCGTCGCCTGCTCCCTGCGCGACATCATGCGCCGCCACTTCCGCAACCCCGAAAACACCTGGGACAACTTCGCCGGCAAAATCGCCATCCAACTCAACGACACCCACCCCGCCGTCGCCATCCCCGAACTCATGCGCATCCTCGTCGACGAAGAGGAAATGCCCTGGGACAAAGCCTGGACAATCGTCACCCGCGTCTTCGCCTACACCAACCACACACTCCTCCCCGAGGCGCTGGAAAAATGGAGCGTCTCCCTCTTCGAACGCGTCCTCCCCCGCCACCTCCAGATCATCTACTCGATCAACGACCACCTCCTCCGCGCCGTCGAAACCAAATGGCCCGGCGACAACGACAAAAAACGCGACTGCTCCCTCATCGAGGAAAACGGCCGGAAATCCGTGCGCATGGCCAGCCTCTCCGTCGTCGCCTCGCACACCGTCAACGGCGTCGCCGCCCTCCACACCGAACTCCTCAAAAAACTCCTCTTCCCCCAATACGACGCCCTTTACCCCGGCCGCTTCCAGAACAAAACCAACGGCATCACCCCCCGCCGCTGGCTCCTCGACTGCAACCCCCGCCTCTCGAAACTCATCACCGACACCCTCGGCTCCACCCACTGGGCGCGCGACCTCGACGAACTCCGCGCGCTCGAAAAACACGCCCCCGACCCCGCCTTCCAACGCGCCTTCATGGACGCCAAACGCGCCAACAAAGCCGACCTCGCCGCCATCATCAAAACCGAATGCGGCATCGACGTCTCGCCCGACGCCCTCTTCGACGTCCAGGTCAAACGCCTCCACGAATACAAACGCCAGCACCTCAACCTCCTTCACATCCTGGCCCTCTACCGCCGCGCCCTCCAGAACCCCGCCCTCGACATCGTCCCCCGCGTCTTCGTGTTCGGAGCCAAGGCCGCCCCCGGCTACGACCTCGCGAAAAACATCATCCGCGCCATCAACGTCATCGGCGCGCACATCAACGCCGACACCCGCATCGGCGGCAAAATCAAAGTCGCCTTCCTCCCCAACTACCGCGTCTCCCTCGCCGAGAAAATCATCCCCGCCGCCGACCTCTCCGAGCAAATCTCGACCGCCGGCAAGGAAGCCTCCGGCACCGGCAACATGAAACTCGCCCTCAACGGCGCGCTCACCATCGGCACCCTCGACGGCGCCAACGTCGAAATCAAAGAGGAAGTCGGTGACGGCAACATCTTCATCTTCGGCATGAACGTCGACGAAGTCGAAGCCCTCCGCGCCCGCGGCTACAACCCCTGGGACTATTACCACAACGACGAGGAAATCCGCACCATCATCGACTGGATAGGCTCGGACTACTTCACCCCCGGCGAGCACGGCGCCTTTGCGCAACTGCACGACAGCCTGCTCAACGGAGGCGACCCCTTCATGGTCCTTGCCGATTTCCGCTCCTACAGTGACGCCCACGCCAAGGCGGACGCCCTCTATCGTGACAAAGCCGGATGGTCCCGTGCCGCGATCATGAACACCGCCCGCGTTGGAAAATTCTCCAGTGACCGCACCATCCGCGAGTATGCCGGCCAAATCTGGCGCCTCCCGAAAGTAAAAGTGTGACACCCGCCGCGCAAACACCGCCCCCTGCATAAAGCAGCACGAACAATCCCGCCCGAAAGCAGTGACACGCACGACGCAATTCAAAGTGATGGGTTAAATGAAGAAGAAGTTTATTAACTGACGTTACGCAGCGGGCACGTAGCGCAGGCTGCCAAGCCTGCTGACGAGGCGAAGCCTCGCCCGGTTCGAAAAAAAACGAACACCCGGCGGCATGCGGCAGGCAAAGCAGGCTTGGCAGCCTGCGCAGTCGACGGATTTTGTAGGGCCTGACCTTGTGTCAGGCCGCGAGTTACCTGTGTGACTCCCACGTGTGACTCCCACGCAGGTGCGGCCTGCCGTAACATCACACTTTGCTTCCGGCTCGTCTGTCCGATCAGTTTTTTTTGGCATTTGGCCATTGGGATTTGATCATTGGGATTTGGCCATTGCCATTGGAATTTCCCGCCAAAGGCGGGCCAGAAAATTCCACCGGAATTTTCCGCACGACATCCCCGCGCCCCGCGTGCTACCCTCCCGTCATGCGAATGACCAACGCCCAGATGCTCGACCGCTTTCTCGCCTGTGACGCGAGTTGCGACGGGCGTTTTTTCATCGGCGTCCTCACCACCGGCATCTACTGCCTGCCCTCCTGCACCGCGCGCAAACCCAAACCCGAAAACATCCGCTTCCTCCCCACTTGCGCCGCCGCGCGCGAGACCGGCCTGCGCCCATGCCGCAGATGTCACCCCGACGATTTTGCGCGCGGCGCCGACCCCGTCCTCGAAACCATCGAGACCCTCGTCTCCGAAATCCGCGCCGCCCCGCAAAACTTCCCCGACGTCCGCGTCATCGTGCGCCGCTCCGGCTTCGGCGCCACGCGCCTCTTCGAACTCTTCCGCCGGCACTATCACGCCACGCCCGCCGGCATCCTCCTCCGCGCGCGCCTCGACACCGCCCGCCGCGCACTGCTCTCCACCGCCGCCCCGCTCTTGCGAATCGCGGGCCGCGCCGGCTTCGAATCCCAATCCGCCTTTCACGAACACTTCCGCCGCTTCACCGGCATGACGCCCGCCGCGTATCGCAAACTCGCCGACCCCGCCGCGCGCACCTTCGAAATCGCGCTTCCCAAAAACTACTCCTTCGCGCACATGCTGCGCACCTTCGGACGCGACCCGCACAGCCTCACCGAACGCATGCACGGCGACACCTACACCGCCGCCCTGCGCCTCAACGGCACCCCCGCCCTCCTCACCCTGCGCTTCACCTCCTCCGCTAACAACAACGTGGCGCAAACAACCCTGTCCGTTCCCCCCGTTCCCTCCGCCTCCGCTCCTCCGGCCTCCGTCCTCCCCATCACGCGCCCTACTGCTCCCGCCGCCGCCGCACCCGCCACTCCCGTCCATCCCACCCTGGCCGCCCAAGCCCACGCCATCGCCGCCGCCCTGCTCGGCCTCGCGCAAGACGCGCCCGCGTTTGTCCGCCACGCGCGCCACCTCGGTCTCGCCCGCCTTGTCGCCGGACGCGAAGGTCTGCGACTCGCCCAAACCCACTCCGCCTTCGACGCGCTCTGCTGGTCGATCATCGGACAACAAATCACGCTCGCCTTCGCCTTCACCCTCCGCCGCCGCCTCGTCGAACGCGCCGGCACGCCCATCGCCGGCTCCGGCCTCCACGCCCCGCCCACGCCGCAAGCCATCGCCGCGCTCGCCCCCGCCGACCTCCTCGCCATCCAGTTCTCGCGACAAAAAGCCGCTTACCTCATCTCCGCCGCCCGCCTGATCGCCGGCGGCCAGCTCGACATCGAAAACCTCTCCACGCTCTCCGCCACCCGCGCCGAACGCACCCTCCTCGCCCTCCGCGGCCTCGGCCCCTGGTCGGTCAATTACATCATGATGCGCGCGCTCGGTTTCGCCGACTGCGTGCCCTACGGGGACACTGGCCTGACCAGCGGCCTGAAAACCCTCTTCAACCTCGCCATCCGCCCCGACGCCGCCGTCACGCGCCGCCTCATGCACCCCTTCTCCCCGCACCGCACCCTCGCCACCGCGCACCTCTGGCAACTCATCCAACCCCAGCCCCGACCGCAACCACCCGCCCCCGACTCACCCAAACCACGACCTGCCACCACGAAATTGGGAAAAGGCTGAAAAACTGAAGGACTGAAAGGCTGAAGGACTGAAAACCTGAAAACTGAAAAACTGAAACCATGACCTACTATCACGACACCCTCTCCACCCCCGTTGGCGACATCACGGCCACGGTCGATGAAAACGGCGCGCTCGCCGCCACCTCCTTTGGCGATTTCGCCTCCTCGCCCTGGACGCCCCACCTCACCGCAAACGGCAACACCCTCACGCGCTCCCCGGCGCGCCTTGCGCACGTGTGCGCGCAAATCGCCGGATATTTCGCCGGCCACCGCCGCTGCTTCGAACTCCCCCTCGCGCCCTTCACCGGCACGGAACACCAACGCCGCGTATGGGCCGCCCTCTGTGAAATCCCCTTCGGCGAAACGCGCGCCTACGGCGACCTCGCCAAAAAACTCGCCACCTCGCCGCGCGCCGTTGGCCGTGCCAACGCCACCAACGTCATCCCCCTGATCGTCCCCTGCCATCGCGTCATCGGCGCGGACGGCTCGCTCACCGGCTTTGCCTACGGCGTGGAAATGAAGCGCCGGCTCCTCGTACACGAAGGCGTGCTGCTCGTGGCATGACCCGCCCCGCCGCCGGGACCGCCACCCTCCAAGCCGCCCTCCAAAGCGGCGCTCCGGACGCTCCGATCGCATCGCTGGCAAGGCGACCCCTCCAAAATGCTGAAAGTCCCCCGCAAGGGCGTCGCGTCGCAAGCAACGCCATTTTTTTTGCGCAGGGACACTCCGCGCCCCACCGCGCGCCCCACCGCCGCCACCCGACTTAAATCGACTTAAATCGAATGGCGGCGGTGGGTATCGCAAACAAAGCAGGCTTGGCAGCCTGCGCTACGTTGCAGGACGCCCGCGCCACGCCGGAATTGGCGGCATGGCTCATCAAGCCTGTAATCCCAACTCACGCAGCGCTTCTTTTCCGGTGTAGGTTTTGCTTTCACCACGGGCGCGGCGGGCAAGGCGTTGCGCGGCGATGCGGGCTGCAACTTCGTCATCGATCACC
>JAISGL010000205.1 GCA_031263125.1 Opitutaceae bacterium
CGCGCCGTTTGCTCCGCGCACGAGCCGCAGTTTTGTCAGGCCCGATTCCTCCCGCGCCTCGCGCATCGCGACCGACGCCAGGTCCAGTTCGCCATCGGCGTGTCCGCCGGGTTGCAGCCATTTGTCGAGCTTGCGGTGATGCGTGAGCAGCACGCGCCGGCGCTCCGCGTCCACAATCCACGCCGAGCCGGTCAGGTGCCCGATGAGCAGCGAACGCTCGGCGCAATCCTCGTGCTCCCCGACAAAACGAATCATGTCGGCGGCCATCGACGCTTCACGCGCATCGAGATTTTTGGCGGCGTGCGCCCTGAGCATTTTTAGAACGGCTTCGCGCTTCATCGCGGTTTATTGCTTCATCGCGGTTTGCGGCTTCATTACGGCTTATTGCTTTGCGGCGTCTTTTTTCCAGATTCCGTCCGCCTCAAACTCCGGCGCACTGGCGACACGCGGCCAGATTTCGTCCACGGTGTTCGCCACGGAAAACAGTTTTCCCAAGCCCGCCGTCTTGAAATTCTCGCGCACCATGCGCTCGAAAAATCGCAGCAGGTCGTCGTAGAAACCGTCCTGGTTAAAAATCACCACGGGCTTTTGCGAGAGGTTCAGGTAACGCTCCGTGAGCGTCTCGGCCAGCTCCTCCAGCGTGCCGATTCCGCCGGGCAACGCCAGGAACGCGTCCGCGCGCCCGGCCATGATGCGTTTGCGTTCGCGCATCGTTTTCACGACCACGAGTTCGTCGGCCTCGCGCCAGGCGAGTTCGCGTTCGATCATGAAATCGGGGATGACGCCGGTGACGCGTCCGCCGCCCGCCTTCACCGCGCGCGCCACCGCGCCCATCAGCCCCGCGTTGCCGCCGCCGTAGACAAGCCCCCAGCCGCCTTCCGCCATGCCGCGCCCGATTTGCCCGGCGGCGGCGTAATATTTCGGGTCAAGTTTCGTGCTCGAAGCGCAATAGACACAGAGATGTTTCGACATGTCCGCGAAACAAACCGCGCACGGCCCGCGCCCGCAAATCAAAACACGTAGGCCAGCGTCGTGATGATGCGCTGGTTGTAACGCTGGTCCTCCGCCACGGTGTCCGCCTTGTAATATTCGAGTTCCAGGCGCGTGGTGATGTTGAATGTCCTCGTGACCTTGCCCGTCAGGCCCGCGTTGAAATTGAATTTTCGCTCGTCAAAATCCTCCGGGTTCAGGACGGCGATGAATTCCTGGGTGAGCGAAAAACGCGGATTGATGGTCAGGCTCATGTCCTCGAAAAAATCCATGATCGTCGAGGTTCTGTCCGGCGGACGCGCGGCGGTGCCTTTTTGCATGAACGACTGGTAGCGCACGGCCGCGTCCGTGCCCGCCGCAAGCATGAGGTTTTTGAGCGAGACAATGTTATACCCCAACCCGATGCCCTGATCCACGTCGGCTTTGATCGAGGTCACCGAATCGCGGGCGTAGCGCGTGTTGCTTTGCGCGAACAGCCGCTCGCCCGTGAGCGTGCGGCGGAAGCGCAGGTTGGAATTGAACGAGTCCACCGTCCGGACGCCGTTTGTGCGCGTGTAATTGAGGTTGTTCAGGAAGCGCGTCTCGGTCTTCGGGGTGCGGCGGTTGTTTTCCGTGCGCAAATAAATGGATGTCGTCTCGACGCGGCCGGTCTGGTTTGTCAGCCCCAGCTCGATGCGACTGAGCCAGCCCGTGTCATCGACCTTGGTCGTGCGCGGGGCCTTGGCGGCGGAGCGCACCTCGATCGGGTTGAACTTCGCCAGTTTCAGGTTTTGCCTGGCCTCGGCCTTCTTTTTTTCCGCGGCCTCCTTTGCCTTTGCCTCGGCGATGCGTTTTTCCTCGGCGGCCTTTGCCGCCAGCGCGGCTTTTTGCTCGGGTGTCAGGTCGACTTCGACCTTGGCCTTGGTCGTGGGCACGATGATTTCGCCGAGGATGTCCGATTTGAACGTGATCATGTCATCGACGTTTTTGACGAGTTTGCCCTTGAGTTTGTCGCCGTTTGCCAGGGTCAGGACGTCCGCGCGCAAGCCCGCCCCCGCCAGCAATGACAGGGCCGCGAGTGCAATCAATGAGCGTGCCAATGGAAACATGTGATTTTCTCCGACAAGGTTCTGAACCGAATGTTTGAAAATATGTCTCCCACCCGCAAAAAACGTCAAGCGCGGCGGCGCGGAATCGTCAGAATCGTCGCGGAATCGCCCTTTATTTTGGCGTATTTCGCCGTATTAAAAACTGATTTTACGCAGCTCGCAGCTGTCAGAGTTTGTAGCCTGACCTTGTGCCAGGCCGTGCCGCGTGGGAAGCCGCGCAGATAATTCGCGGCCTGACACAAGGTCAGGCCCTACGGGGCAGACATGGCGGCGGGGCCATGTAGGGCGCGACCTTGTGTCGCGCCGCGCACGGCGGCGGAAGCACGCATGGCGGCGTGCTGCGTAACATCAATTAACATCAATTAAAAGATTGACGGAATCATCTTTTCCTAATTCACATACAAATACATGACTTAACGCATGATTAAATTTTAATTGAATTTTCAATTCATTCCATTTTTCTTTTCTGCATGACACCTGCAACATTACGAAATCATAAACATAAAAGCATCCTGCCCGTGGTGATGCTTTTCATTCTGCCAGCCCTGCCGGGACTTGACGCGCAAACCGTGAACAAAGCACCGGAGTCAACCGCGCCCGCCGCGCCATCCGCGCAGAATCCGGACGACGAAGTCGTGCAACTGACACCCTACGAAGTCACGGGTTCGCGCATCCGCACACTTGTCGGCGAGCAAACGGCGCTGCCGGTTTTTTCCATGCCGCAGTTTGAACTTGAGCAGCGCGGCATCACGCGTCTCGCCGACGTGCGCTGGGCCATCCCGCAGATGAGCATGAGCCTGGGTTACAACAACAATTACAAAAACGGCGGCACCTCGCGCGCGCAGACCATCAGTTCCACCTTCGCCTTGCGCGGACTTGAGGGCAACACGACCCTCATCCTCATTGATGGAAAACGCGTGCCGCACACAGGCCAGAGCGCGCCTGGCGGCGCGGGCGGGCGCGAGGATTTTAACATCGACGGCATCCCGGCCTCGGCCATCGAGCGCATCGAGGTGCTGCCGCAGGGCGCGGGAGCCATTTACGGAGCCGACGCCATTGCGGGCGTCATCAACGTCATCCTCAAGAAAAACTACACCGGGGGCGAAATCCAACTCTCCTATGACAACACCTTCGACACTGACGTCGCCCGCAAGGAAGTCAGTCTCACCGGCGGCATTCGCACCGGAAAGCTGTCGGCATTTCTCACGCTCAACGTCGCCGAACAGGCAGGGCTTGCGACCGCCGACCGTTGGTGGCTCGCCACGGACCGTTCGCCCTTCGGCGGCACGAACAGCCTCCTGAGCGCCCCTTATTCGGGGCCGGGCACATTGTCCACCGGCTATTATCCCGACATCAATTCACCATACAGCCCGCCAGCCAGCGATCTGCCCGGCCTCACGATCCGCACAGCCGGCATTCCCGCCGGGTCCACGGGCATTTTCACGGCAAGCGACGCCGCAGCCGCCGCCATCGGGCCGCATTACGACATAAGCAAACACAGCATGGAAATCGACCCGTCGCGCAGCCGCAGCACCGTGCTCAAACTCGACTACGAACTCGCCACCTGGCTCGTTCCCTATGCGCAACTCCGCTGGAGCAAATTCAAAAACAATTACACGGGGTCGCCCACCACGCTCACGCAACAGCTTCCCGCGGCCTATCCCGGCAATCCCTTCGGCGCGCCCGTCTATCTCACCAAGGTTTTCTACGATCTGCCGCGCCCCTCGATTCAATCCGACCAGATCAACAGCGGCCTCGTGCTCGGCGTGCGCGGCGATCTGCCTCTCCACGACTGGCGTTACGACGGCAGTTTTTCATGGGCGCGCAACACCACTGAAGATCACGCCACCAACAATGGCTTCGATTTTTCAAAACTCTCCGCCGCCATCAATGCCGCCCAGCCCATTATTCTGACCTACGACAGCTCCACGCCCGGAACCGATCCCAATGCGCCGGGCGCCGTGCAAGCCCTCCTCAATCATTACGCTCACAAGGACGTTTCCGACGTTTATGAATACGCGCTTCAAGCTGACGGCTCGGTCTGGAGCGGCTGGGCCGGCGACATCAAACTCGCCGTCGGCGGCGCGAGCCAGCAGGAAAAAGTTTCCTTTTATTACGATCCCCCGGTCAGCTATCTGCTGTCCAGGCCGTTTGACCGCCGGACCAATGCCATCTACGCCGAGATATCCGTCCCTCTCCTGTCCGAGGCGCAAGGCATTCCCCTCGTGCACAAACTCAACGTGAACGGCGCCGTCCGCTTCGAGGATTTGTCCGACATCGGCAACCACACCACGCGCGCTCTCAGCCTGCTCTTCCAGCCCAAAAAATGGCTGAGCCTGCGCGCCTCGCGCACCGAGGGTTTCAAGGCTCCGAAACTGTATGAACTGCTCGCGCCCATTTACGAGACCGACCAGACGATCTACGGCGCGAACCGCTACATCGACCGTGATCGCAACGACGAGCCGCTCGATGAAAATTTCAACTACCATCTGGTAAGCGGCGGACAGCCCCACCTGAAACCGGAAAAATCCGTCACGCGCAACGCCGGCATCGTGCTCGACGTGCCCATCAACGCCCTCAAAGGTCTCTCGTTCGCGGTGGATTTCTGGGACATCGACTACACCGACAAAGTCGGCACGCCCGGCTACCAGGTGATACTCGACTTCTTCCCGGAACGCGTCACCCGCGCCGCTCCCGGAAACGACGGCCTGCCCGGCAAAATCATCGGCATCGACACCAGCTCCATCAATCTCGCGAAGGAAAAACTCCACGGCTCTGACTATCGCGTCAGTTACCAGCGCTCATTTGCGAACGCCGGCGCGTTTTTCTTTTCGTTCGCGTATGCCAGACTGAGCAACGGCACGACCAAGGCCATGCCCTCGTCCCCGAATGCCATCGTGATACGCCCGAACCGCAGCAGCGCCTCGTTGTTCTGGACGCGCGGTCCGCTGGGCGCGGGCGTTTCCGTCAATTACCAGTCCGCCGCCCCGAAATACACCGGCGCCGTGTTCAATTACTCCGCCTACACGGAGGTGAATCCGCAAATCTCGTATGATTTCGCGCGCGACTCACACTTCAAAGGCGCCCCCGGATGGCGCCGCATTCTGGACAAAACCAAAGTCAGCCTCACCGTCATCAACGCCCTGAAAAAAGCGCCCTCCGATTTCGACGCCGCCAACTCCAACTACGTCGGCGACCCGCGTCTCCAGCGCTATATCGTTACGCTGACAAAGGCGTTTTGAAGAAATCCGAACCTTCCTTTCCTTGGAAATTAACATGGTAACAAAAACAAAACCGCTGCCCTTCATCCCCGCCTTCATCCCCGCCATCGCGTGCATGGCGGCGCTCTCCTCCGCGCTTTGTTTCGGGGACGCCGCCGCGCCCGCCGTTTCCACCGCCGCGCCCGCCGCTTCCGCCGCCGACCGCGACCTCGAAGAACTGAAAAACACGCTCAACACGCCCCTTCCCGAAGGCATCGACCCGAAATCGCGCGAAGGCTGGTTGTGGCGTGACAACCAATTCAAAAAATACGCGCAAAAAACCGTCGCGTTTCTCAGGGAATATCCGGACGCCCCGCGCCGCTGGAACGGCATCGTCCAGCGCGGCTTTGCATCTCCGTCATTCATCAAGGACTTCAACCCCGGCTTCGACGAAAATCCCTCATGGTCGGGTATCATTGTGGACGAAGACGCCAGAGCCGCGTTCAAGGCCGAACAAACCGCGCTGCTCGGTGAACTCGAAAAATCGACCGACGCCGGACTTCACGAACGGGTTGGCGCCGCCGGCTGGCTCTTCGAGGAAATCAAACGCGAAGCCATCCAGAATCCCTCCCCCGAAAACCGCGAACGCCTGAAAACCGCCGTCGAAGGTTACATGGAAAAATTCAAAACCGAACTCTGGTCTGCGGAAGTCGCCGGCATGGTGGCGGAAACCTACCTCAACATTCTGCGCGAGCAGGAACCGCAAGCCGCCGCCGATTACGAAAAAACACTAGAAACCAGCCATTACGCATCCCTCCGCGACATCCCCGGCAAAAACGAACGCGCCCTCGCGCGCTTCGCCGATGCCGCCAAAATCAGCTTCACCGCAGCCGACGGACGCGAAATCGACATCGGCGCGATGCGCGGCAAAGTGGTGCTCCTCGATTTCTGGGCGACATGGTGCGGCCCCTGCATCGCCGAAATCCCAAACCTCGTCGCCGTCCATGACAAATACCACGCCCAAGGCTTTGAAGTCGTCGGCATCACGCTCGAACGAACCGACGTGAAACCGGACATGGACGAAGCGCAAAAGGAAAAGCGCCTTGATGCCGCCCGGACAAAAATGCTCCGTTTTGCCGCGGACAAAAAAATGTCCTGGCCCCAGCATTTCGACGGAAAGTGGTTCGGAAACAAATTCGCCGTGCAATTCGGCATCGATTCGATTCCCGCGATGGTGTTGATCGCCCCCGACGGCACAATCGCATCCATTGATGCGCGCGGCCCGAAACTCGAAAAAGAAGTGCGCCGCCTGCTGGGACTGAAATAATATCGCGGCCATGTGCGTTGATATTGGTGACTCGGCCAAAATCAATACCGCTTAAATAGTGGTTTTTTTAACTGCGAGTGAATACGAATGAACGCCAATGAAAATTGCTGAATATCCTTATTTTGAACAGGTTGAATTATTCGCATCCAATTCGTGTTCATTCGCGATTTTCCACTAATTAAGCAGCATTGCGGCTAAAATGAATTCGCCGAAGAGAAGCGAAAACGCACTGGTTTGCGCAAATGGTTCGTCACCATCACGGCTGCCGCCGCCATCAACGTGATCGCTTCATTGATCCCTCATAAATGGCAATTTATTTATGGCCGAGTCCCTTACGCGGTGCGTAGGGCCTGACCTTGTGTCAGGCCGCGAATTACCAGTGTGTCCTCCCATGCGGGTGCCCTCTGACACAAGATCAGGCTCTGTAAAATCCTGCCGTCCGCGTAACATCAGCTGGCGTAAGTTGCCAGCCCTACCCTGCCCGTTTGTTGCGCCCTGCCCGTTTGTTGCGTTTGTCGTTGTATCGTTGAGTCTGTTCACGCCGTTTCGATTCAGCCGGAAGCAAGCGTGCGCCGCCGTGGCGTGCGCATAACCATGATTTCGTCCGCGCTGCCGGCGTCCGTGCCACTGCCGTCGCCCACGCCGCCCCAGTCGCAGACGGGCGGCAGGGCGCGGGGTTCCTTGCGGCGTCGCAACCCTGTCTTTCGTCGGAGGAGAGTGAGATGTTTTGCGACAAAGGCCCTGCCACCGAGTATGCCGCCATTGGTAAAATAGCGTATCTGGCATCTCAATGCAGTGGACAGTGGCAGTTTCCCTCCCGCGTGCATCGTTTCCTCGAAAAGATTTTCCGAAACGGCAGCTTTGCCAGCGCGTGGTTTGGCACCGCTACCGATAATCATGAGCCGGTAGTATTCCTGCGCGCCCCGCCATGTGCGCGCGTCATCCTCGCCGATAACATGCACAAGCCCCGCCTGTGCAATTTTCCTGCCCGCGACAGCCTCGCTATAACCACAAAACCGGTAGTCCTTGGGATCGTCGACAAGCCCGGCGCGCACGGGATTCAAATCAATGTATGCGGCTATGACGCGAACGGCGCGTCCTGCCGGCTGAACGAGCACGCTCTTGAAACGCTCGGCCCAGAGCGTGCCGAAGCGGTTGTGGTTTTTGTTGAACCAGATGGTGAAGCGTTGTTTGAGCAATTTCATGAAAGCCGAGACATCATTCATGAGTGCAAGCTGCTGTTTGCGCCATACCTCGGC
>JAISGL010000211.1 GCA_031263125.1 Opitutaceae bacterium
CGGGGAACATGCGAAGCGTCGTAGCGCAGGCTGCCAAGCCTGCTGACGAGGCGGAGCCTCGCCCGGTTTTGGAAAAAGACGAACAATCCGGCAGCTACGGATAGGCCGGCTGCGTGACATCGGCCTCGGCCCGATAAAAAAGGGCGCCCCCTTTCGAGGACGCCCTTGCGGGGAACTGGTCAAACCCATGAACCAGATTAAAAATCAAAGGTGGCCGTCAGGATGAACTGGCGGGAGTCCAGGATGCGGTAGGCGTAGGGTTCCCCGTCGTAGCCCACGGCAACGGGCTGCAATTCGCCGTCCTGAAAAACATCCGACACGTTGAGCTGGAGTTTCATGCGCACCTTGTTATTGAAAATCTTGCGCGTGTAGGCAACCCAGAGGTCGGTGTACCACATCGCATCATCATATCGGGGACGGGTGACGTCCGGAATATCAAGAAGTTCCCTTCCAAGGGCATCCTTGTTGGCACCGGATGCCTTGCCATAGTAGCCGATGATGGCCTTGCTCGCATAACGCTGGGCACCGCCGACGGACCAGCCTTTCAGCGCGCCACGCTCGAAATTGTAGTTGGTCAACACGGTGCCGTTGTATTTGCGCTGCCCCATGACTTGCTGCCCGTCGGTGGCCAGCGCCGACAACTCCTGGGGAATCAGCACGGCATTATAGAAGGCTTCGTTGCTGCGATAGCCGGGGTCGGAAGCGTTCCAAGTGATGGTCGTTCCTCCGCCCGCCCCGCTGTTTGCCTCGGTGTCATAATAACCATAGCTTTCCCAGAAAGTGCCCATCAGGATTTTTGAGTTGTTGAGCGTGTCCACGACACCATTGCCATAAGTTGCCAAGGCGTTGCCGGTCAGGAGAGTGCGGGCATCGGCGGCATCCCACTGGTCCTTGCGGTATGCCTTCCAAGTGAGATATTCCTTCAGGACATCGCTGTTGGTGGTCGTGTTTTTGGAAGCGGTCAGCTTGATGGTCCAATTTGGCAGGGGATTGTATTGGACGGTCACTTCGGTGCCCTTGGCCTTGACTTTGCTGGTGCCGGCAAGGGTGCCGCCCAAGTTATTATAATAATCCCAGTCACCAAGCCCCCATTTTTCGGCCACCCAAGTCTGCATGGCGGCCACCCTATCAGTTATGGCGGCATTGTTGTTCTCGGCAAAGGTCTTGGCCGTGTCCTGCCAGCTTGCATCGTTTATGGGGTCTACCAACCCGGTGTTGAGCATGTATATCATGCCAAGCCAGCTGCGGTAGGCGGTGGAGTCGATGTGCCAATACAGGCGCTGCATGGCCGTGGGCGAGGAGAGGGCGTTCTCATTGGTGGCCTCATACCAGTTGATGCGGGCGAAGAGTTTGTTTTTAAGGAGCGAGAACTGGACGCCCATGTCCTTGCCATTGCCCACGGGCTTGGGCAGCACGTTGCCATAGTAGTCAACGCCGGTGGAGCTGGGGGCGTCGAAGTTGTCGGATTTGTTATAACTGAAGCCGAGGTTTTCGACGAATTCCCAGAAGAGGTTGTCCGACGAGCGCTTCGTGATGTAGTCCCATTTGAGGAAGGGTTTCACGACCACGCCCGTGCTGGTGGTGGTGCCGGCCAGCCGGCTCCACTCATTCCAGCGGTCGAAGAACTTGTCGGTTTGCAGGACTCCGTTGACAAACAGATCGGCATTGCTCAGCCCCGAAGTGGTGGTGCCGCGGGTGCGGTTGATATCACGGCGGACGCCGAAGGTGGTGATGATGCGGTCATCCCACAGGTAGCCCTGCCAGGCCGCGCTGTAGGAGGTGAGCTTGCGGGCGGTGCGCTCGGTGCCGGCGTTAAAGTCGTTCCAGACCATGGACACCTGTTCGTCCCGCCACTGGCCGGTCGCGTAGTCGTAGAGCCTGATTGTGCCGATGATCTCGTCGTTGTTGTAGGCGCCCTTGCCCGTGGCCTGGGTCACGCGATCCTCGCCATTGGAGAGATAGAAATGGCGGCGGCTGGCGGTGGCGCCCTGAAGCTGCCAGGTGGCGACGCTTTGGTCGGGCATGTATTGATCCTGCACCATTTGCGAGGAGTTGGTGTAGTAGGCGAGGCGTTTGCGCCAGGTGGTGCGCTCCTGATCGTAGTAGGAAGCCAGGCCGAGGAAGTTGTGCCGGCCCAGCCACTTGGTCCAGCCCTTGTTCTTGGTGAAGTCGGGCGTGATGGCGACCATGGCGCGATATTGGTCAGTCGTCCAGGAGTCACCATACCGGTCGGGGTCCTGATCCAGCACGTAAACGCTGCCGAAGTAGGGATTCTCTGAGCCGTCCGGGTAATATTTGTTGGTGTCCACTTGAAGCTGGGTGGCGTTCATATTGGCCACGGTATAGCTTTGCAGGGAGTCGAAGTCCTGGCGGAACCAGCCTGCGCTCAAGGTGATCAAGCCGGGGATGATTTCCTGTTCCAGTTCAATATTGTAAGTGGTGTTGCGCTGGGTGGCAAAGTTCATCGAAAGGACGTTGACGTTCTTCCAGTCATAAATCGAACGATCGGTCACGCCTTTATAAAACGGGGATAGAATGCCCGTGTCTATGCTGGCTGACTGCCACATGGCCGATTCCGTCCATGAACGGTCATAAACCGCCGCCCAGCCGGGGTTGTCATATACATTGCCAAATGTTGGATAACGCGCGTAGCCCGTGTCGAAAGCATACAGTGCTCCGTAAGCCGTGGAAGCCGCGCCGGTCGTCTGATCGTAACTTGTGTAGTTGCCGAAGCCGAGCCGCTGTCTCTGCGAACCCTGCACGATTTGCTGCAAGGCGCCATCGGCGATTTGATGGGAGGCGCGCCCAGTCTGGAAACTTACGCCTGGGACATAAAAGGGATTGACGGAGCCATCCGTGAAATACTTCGTGGTTATGAGGCCCGAGCCGAAAACGCTGGCGCCTTTATACGTGTAATTGCCAACATGGCTGTCGATCACACCCGACGCCGTGAGATCGGCAACAGTGATACCCCCGGCCGCCAGATAGTCCCACATGGCCTGCGCATTGGAGGAATCAATGCTGGCGACATACGGGGCCATTGTCTGGTTGGTGTCCATGCTGATGATTTCCTGCCTTAGCGAATCGTAATACGGCCTGCCCGCCGCGCGCCATTCGCTCACGCCGTCGATGGGCGTGATGGTGTTCGGGCGGCGGTTGTCGTTGTTGTAGCCCTCGACGCTGGCGGTGATTTTGGTGTGCTTGAAGGGCTTGTAGGTGATAGCTCCATACTGGCGGCGCGTGGTGTCGTAGGAGGGTTTGCGCTTGTATTGCTTGTCATCATACAGAAGCGCGCCGTAGACGGCGAGCTTGCCGTCGACCAGGGTTTTGTTGAAGGACAGGCTGACGCGTTCCGAACTGCGGTCGTCGATGCGAACCTGCACCGAGGCGCTGTCCTTGTTTATCTGGGGCGTGGCGGTGCTCATGTTGACGATGCCCGCCGGACTGCCCATGCCGAAGAGCAGGGAATTCGGGCCGCGGTTGATTTCAAAGGACGCGGCATTGTAGGAATCGAACGGGATTTGCGCAATCGCCGTGTAATAATTGATCGCGAAGCCCGGCGTGCCCAGTCCGCGAACGCGGTTGGCCGTCGAGTTCGTGACGGTGGTAGTCAAGCTGTTGCCAAACGTATTTCCGGCAATCGCGTCCACAATGCCGCCGACGCGGAAGGTTGACTGCGTGGGCGTGTAGGTGGTGGCGCCCTCCGTGCCGATTTCGTAACGGAAGACATCGTTGATATCCAGCGACGCCGTGTCCTCCAACTGCTGCTTGGTGACGACCGAGATGGCCGCGCCCAAGTCCGCGATGTTGGTCCTCATGCGGCTGCCCGCGAGGGTGTTTTCGGCAAAGTAGCCCTTCTCCTTGGTGGCGTCCACCTGGAAGGGCGAGAGCATGATGATGTCGTCATCAATCGGCGGTGGAACCTGGTTTTGTGTGGTGGCCGTCACGGATGTTCCGGTCGTGTCTTGAGCCTCTGGCGTATCCTGTCGGACCGCCTGCGCCATTGCGAGCGAGCCGGACAAGACGAGGCTTCCGACAGCGACTGCAATCAAACGCAAACGGGATGTTTGCTTTATTGTGGTGTTACTCATGGGATTATTTGGGTTCGGTTGTTTTTGAAACGCCCCAATTCTTTGCCATTGCGAGAAACACCGGCGCGCTGGCCGTTGGTGCTCGCAAATGAACCTGAACTGGGGAATCTGATACTTACACAAGAAAAACACCGGCAATGTTCATAAAAAGCCAGTTCATAAATACTTTACAGTAAGAATCCATCTGCACACCTAATCGGAGGTGATGGAAATTGCGGTAAACGCTGCGGGAGAGCCGCGAAGCGGTTCATCGCAAGACACATTTGGCAAGGCGATCTCGCCGGGGTGTAATCGCTACTGGTGGGAGAGTCCCTTCGCGGCTCTCCCACCAGTAGCGTTTGCACCCCACTCGAAAAAGGGATTGCCCAACTCGAAAGCGATTCTACGGTTGAATCTTTTTCGCGTCATGCAAAAGCACGCCGCAAAACGCATCTACAGTTCCCAGTCACTCGAGTTTTGGTTCGAAAAACTCGGGAACGACTGGTCAGACACGTTTACCGCAAGCCAACTCAAACACGGACGCCGCATCTACCGCGACAGCGAAGTTCGCGAACTCGAACTCACCGTCAGGGACGCCATCATTCACCGCCGTGTCGGGAAACGCGACGAATACACCGTCATCGAATGGGAAAACGGCGTCCTTCGCATCCGCTCCTCCACGACCGACACCGAAATCGCCCGTGCCCTCGCCGTCGCCGGCCTCCACGAAATCGAGGAACTCCTCTCTGACGAACTCCCCCCTGTCGCTCCCCTTGCCGCAACCAATGCCCCTGCCAGCAACGGTTCGAACGGCACCAACGGCACCAGCGGCATAAACAGCTGCAAGCCCGCCGGGCACAAATCCGCTGGGCACAAACCTGCCGGACACGGAAGCGCTGCTCCCGAAAACACCGCGCTCCGGCTCGGCGCGACAGTGTCTGGCATGACGACGCATGGCGCGACAGCGCACAGCGCCACTCCCAAGCCCCCCCTCAAGCTCTCCGCCAATTCCGCTGCCATATCCGCCTCCGTCGTTGCCCCCGCCGCTGCATCCGTCGCCCCTGTCGCTCCCGTCGCCCCCGCCGCCGTCCCCGCGCGTACGCTGATCCTCACTTTCACCACCAGCCACGCCGGCCTCTCATTTCAAGCCTTCTGGAAAAACGCCCCCGACACTCACCCCGCCCGCACTGTTGCCTTCACACAAACCCCACAAACCCCACACCCCCCACAAACTCCACACTCCCCACACTCTCCCATCCCCGCCGCCAACGGCTCCAAAACCACCGCGCGCCCCACACCCCTCCCCATCTCCGAACGCGCCAAATTGATCGGCCTCGCCTCCCTCGCCCGCAAATCACATTTCATCTACAATTCCAAAACAGGCGACTACCTCCTCACCGCCATCGCCGAAATCCCCAGCTTCCTCAAAAACGTCCTCCCCGCCTGGCGCCGCGGCCACGAAATCGAACTCGCCCCCGAAACCGAAAAAATTCTCCAGACCATCCAGACAATCGAAATCAGCGCCACCGCCACCCGACGCTCTGCCAGACGACGCGCAACCTCCGCCTTCGGAAACGCCAGTCCCCAATCCAGCTCCTCCGAAATCCCGAAATCCCAAACCAGCGGCGCCACCGAAACGACGCTTGACCTCCGCTGGATATTCACAGCTGGCGAACGCCTCCTCACCGACAGTGAAATCGCGCTCGTCACCAAACGCGGAATCTCCCCCACATTTCTCCCCGGCATCGGCATCGTCTCGCTCCCGCCCGACCGGCTCGAAACCATCCAAAACTGGCAGCGCAACCTCACCGAAACGCAAACCGGCGACGGCCCGCTCCCGCCCTACCTCGTTTTCTCCCTCTTCAACGACGCCCGCCTCAAACTCATCCTCTCCCCCGAAACCGAAGCCTGGCGCCAAACCGTCCTCACCCCCGCCCCCTTCACAAAAAACCTCCCCGCAATCCTCCGCCCCTACCAACGCAGCGGAGTCGAATGGCTCCACCACCTCTGCGACACCGGCTGCCACGGCCTCCTTGCCGACGAAATGGGCCTCGGCAAAACCCTCCAAACCATCACCCTCCTCGCCACCCGCCCCGCCGCCGATCCGACGCTGCCCGCGTTGATTGTTTGCCCCGCCAGCGTCGTCTCCGTCTGGCAGGGCGAGTTCGCCAAATTCTCCCCCGCCACCCGCATCCAAATCTTAAAATCCGACAACGCCTTTGCCCCCGGAAACACCTCCTCCGCCGAAAACACCTCCGCTTCCGGGGATGCCGGGTTCCCCGGAATCCAGCTCGACCTTTTCGATTCTGTTCCGGGTGCCGGCGGGAATCTGCCATTCCCGCATTTCAAATCTCAAATTCACAACGCTCCCGGCAACACTTCCAGCAACGTTCCCAGTAATATTTCCAGCAACATTTCCAGCAACACTCCCGGCAACGCTTCTGGCAACACTCCCGGCGTCGTGTGGCTCGCCAGCTACGCCCAACTCCGCAAACACCGCGCGGCGCTCGACACCACCCGGTTCGGCTACGCGATCCTCGACGAAGGCCAGTTCATCAAAAACCCCGCCGCCAAAACCACCCAAACCTGTTTCGCCATCCGCGCCGACCACCGCATCGTCCTCTCCGGCACCCCCCTGGAAAACCGCCAGCTCGACCTCTGGTCCATCTTCCGCTTCCTCCTCCCCGGCCTCCTCGGAACCCGCGCCAGTTTCGAAGCCGCCCTCGCCGCCGACTACGAAGGCACCCTCACCCGCCTCCGTGCGCAAATCGCCCCCTTCCTCCTCCGCCGCACCAAAAGCGAAGTCGCCACCGAACTCCCCCCGAAAATCGAAATGGAACTCGTCTGCCCCCTCACCGACGTCCAACGCGCCGAATACGCCCGCGTCTGCGCCGAAGGTCTCGAACGCCTCGGGGACGACATGGGCGCCGCCCTCCGCGAACGCTCCTTCGGATTCCTCGCCCTCCTCACCCGCCTCCGCCAAATCTGCTGCGACCCCGACATGCTCCCCTGGATGCACGCCCCGCTCAACGACTCCGGCAAAATCACCCTCCTCACCGAAAAACTCGCCGAAATCCTCTCCAGCGGACACAAAGTCGTGATCTTCTCGCAATTCGTGATGCTCCTCGAACGCGTGCATGAAGCCCTCGCCCTCGCCTATCCCGACATCCCCCGCTACGAAATCATGGGCATGACGAAAGACCGCCACAAACCCGTGCAAGCCTTCCAAAACGCCCCCGGCCCCGCCGCCATGCTCGTCTCGCTGAAAGCCGGCGGCACGGGCATCACGCTTCACGCCGCCGACTACATCTTTCTCCTCGACCCTTGGTGGAACCCCGCCGCCGAAGCGCAAGCCGTCGACCGCGTCCACCGCATCGGCCAGTCGAACACCGTCTTCGTCTACCGAATGGTTACCGCCGGCACGATTGAAGAACGCATCCAAGCCCTGAAAGAAACCAAACGCGGCCTCTTCGACAAAATCGTGGGTGGCCCCGGAAATGACCGCAACCTTACCGAGCATTTCAGAACCCTGCACGACCTCGTCCAACTCACCACCGCCGAAGTCGTGGAACCCGAAACCATCCCCGACTGCGCGATAATCTGACCTGCAAACCCGATGTTCCACAGCAGCACTTGGGAGCAACACCTGAAAGCGCGGGCATCTTTGCCCGCAATGCGTATGACAAGCAACCCGTGCCATCCGTGACTCGGCATTAATATCTGATGTTACGCGGACGACGGATTTTGCAGGACCTGACCTTGCACCAGGCCGCGCCCGCGCGGGAAGCCGCACAGGTAATTCGCGGCCTGACACAAGGCCAGTCCCTACGCGCCCTACGCGCTGCGTAACATCAATTAGTATCTGATGTCACGCAGCGCGCACGTAGCGCAGGCTGCCAAGCCTGCTGACGAGGCGAAGCCTCGCCCGGTTCGAAAAAAAACGAACCCCCGGCGGCATGCGGCAGGCAAAGCAGGCTTGGCAGCCTGCGCTACGAGAGACCTGACACAAGTTCAGGCTGTAAAATCCCGCCGTCCGCGTAACATCAGTTAGTATCTTGCATTTAATCCCGAAACAAAAAACCTGATTTTTCTACTTGCGCCACAAAGCAAACCCTCCGTAATGACGCCCCTTCAATCGGCTGTTCACCGTTATTCACGGCAGGCAGCCGGTAATTGATGCCCGGTAGCTCAGTGGCAGAGCAGGTGACTGTTAATCACTTGGTCGCTGGTTCAATCCCAGCCCGGGCAGCCATTTCAACGGACGCGTTTCCGTTATATAACCGGTGTTACGCAGCCGGCCAATCTTGGGAGTGCGGGCATCTTTGCCCGCGATGCGTATTTGAAAGACACCAAGCGGGCGCACGACATTTCGCGGGCAGAGATGCCCGCGCTCCCAGGAACGGCATTCGCACGGCATTCTCTCAATCGCGGGTTTCCGGTTTGTTTGATGGAGGATGGTGGAAGAACGCATCTGCGCTTTTTGCATCCCTTTGGTTGTGTAACATCAGTTATATAATTGATGCTACGCGCCCGTGCCGCGCAGGGCCTGACCTTGCGTCAGGTCGCGAATTACCTGTGCGGCCTCCCACGCGAACGCGCCAGACACAAGGTCAGGCTACAAAATCCTATCGTTTGCGTAACATCAGTTTAATCAGCCGCAAAATAAAAAATCCCAGGCATTCCCGCTTGCGCAGTATCATATTCCCTGCGCGCGTAACCCGGAAATGGTTGCACGCGGACGCAAAAAAACGGCGCTAGCGGGAGCCGGTGAGACCGGCTGTTGGATTTTGGGAACCGTCAGCGCCGGCATTTTTTGCGGGGCGCGCCAACTCACTTTTCCCAGTCTTCCACGTCGTGGCCGGGGATGCCTTCAAACTCGCGGGAATTGTGCGTCATCAGCACGGCGCCGATGGCAAGCGCGTGCGCCGCGATCGGCATGTCACGCTCGCCGCTCGGACGGGCGGGGCGCAGCCGGTGCAAGAGGAAATTTTTCACGTCGCCATAGGCGGCGGCGCAATCCCCGTCAAACACCCACGGGCGAAGGCGCGCGGCAAATGCCTGCTGACGGCGGATGCGCCGCGTGGACACGCCGGCCTTGCGCCACCCATACTCCATCTCGGCCAGCACGATGGCGGACAGGACGATGTCTTTTTCCATCGTTTCCAGCTTTGACACCAGCCCTGCGTGCGCACACTTGGCATACGCGGAAAACACGTTGGTGTCCGGCAGGTAGATGCAGGCGGGGTTCACTTGTGTCTGTGTTTTCTCCGGGAATTATTGAGAGTGCGCTTGACAAGTCGCGGGCGGGACGGTGCATTCAACGGCTTTTCATCAGAATCTTTTCAGAAACCAGCAATCAACATGGCTCTTAAAATCCGTCTTTCCCGCATCGGTGCGACACACCAACCCATTTACCACGTGGTCGTGGCGGAGGCCCGCTCCCGTCGTGATGGCGCGGCGGTTGAAACCCTCGGCACCTTCTCTCCCCGCGCCAAGAAGGACGCGTTCACCCTTGATCTCGCCCGTGCTGAATACTGGCTGTCCAAGGGCGCCCTCCCGACCGACACCGCCAAGGGCCTCATCAAAAAAGCCCGCAAGGCCGCCATCGTCGAAGCACCCGCCGCCGCAGAAACTCCCGCCGTCGTCGGAATGCCCGCCATTGAAATACCCGTCATCGAACCGTCCGCCCCCGCCTCCGCCCCTGCTGGAACTCCCGCCGCCTAGGCGGCGTCCGGTTTTTTGAGGCATCATTTTTTTTCGCCCCGGCTTCTTTTTGGGCCGGGGCTTTTGTTTTTTGCAGCGCGGGCTTTCAGTTTGCGTGGCGATTTGTTCGCGTTTGTCCGTCAAAGCAGGCTTGGCAGCCTGCGCTACGAAAGATTTCTTCATCTCTCACTTCCTTACTCACGCACACACTCACTCCCTCTCTCACTCCCTCTCTCTCCCTCTCTCGCTCTCTCCCTCAATCCCTCGCTCTCTCCTTCATCCCTCACTCTCACATACTCATTCCCTCATTCCCTCCTTCCTTCCCATGAACGTCATCGATTCCTTAAAAGTAGTTTTGTTCCAGTTGCTGACGGCGTCGCCGTACCTTGTTGTGCTGACGGTCGGATTCGTTGTTTCGCTGGTCAAATACCGTAAATGTCCAAAGGCGTGCCTGCTGGTCGCGATTGGCACATCCGTGCTGTTCGCGACGCGGATTGCCCAGATATTGATCTTCCAATGGCTGCCCTACATGGTGTCGCAGCGGGGTATGAGTCACGCGGCGGTGAGCCAGATTTATGGCATCGTCAACATTGTCATGACCGTCGTTGGCTCGGTGGCATTGGCGTGCATTCTCGTGGCCGTGTTTGTCGGGCGCGCAAAAAAGCCGGCGTCCGGCGCGGGCGTGCCGCCGTTGCCCTGACGGCGCGTTTTTTCATCCTTTTATCTCTTCAACTCTTTCATCCCTTCAATCCTTTCATTCTTTCAATCCCTTCATCCTTTCAATCCCTTCAATCCTTTCATCTCTTCAACCTTTCAACCATGCCGCTTGCGATTGACGTCATCACGCTTTTCCCGGGGATGCTCGACGGCTTTCTGGCCGGGAGCATCCTGGGCAGGGGCATCGGCGCAAAACGGCTCGACGTGCGCGTGCATGACCTGCGCGCATGGACGACCGACCGGCACCGCACCGCCGACGACCGTCCGTTTGGTGGCGGCGCGGGCATGGTGCTCAAACCGGAGCCGGTCTTCGCGGCGATGGAGCAGTTGCAAACACCCGGTTGCAGGCGCATTTACCTGACGCCGGATGGCGAGCCGCTTTCGCCGGCGATCGCGGAGGAACTTTCGCGACAGCAACACATCATTTTCCTGAGCGGCCACTACGAAGGCATCGACCAGCGCATCCGCGACCGCGTGATCGACCGGGAACTCAGCATCGGCGACTACGTGCTCACGAACGGCACGCTGGCGGCGGCGGTGGTGATCGATGCGCTGAGCCGTTTCATCCCCGGCGTGCTTGGTGAAGAAAAGTCATTGACGCACGAATCCTTCACCGGCAAGTTGCTCGACTTTCCTCAATACACGCGTCCCGCCGAATTTCGCGGCATGTCCGTGCCGGAAGTCCTGCTTTCGGGCGACCACGGCAAAATCGAAAAATGGCGGCACGCGCAACGTATCGAAAAAACACGCAAGCTCAGACCAGATTTACTCAAGCAATAACAGCCATGAATCCGATAATCAAAGAAATCACCGCCAGCCAGGTAAAAGCCAACATCCCGCCGTTCCGGGTTGGCGACGGCGTGCGCGTGCACACCAAGGTTCGCGAAGGCGACAAAGAGCGCATCCAGATTTTTTCCGGCGTCGTGATCGCTCGCAAAGGCGGCGGCATCCAGGAAACGTTCGCGGTCCGCCGCATCAGCTACGGCGAAGGCGTCGAGCGCGTGTTCCCCGTGAACTCGCCCAACATCGAGAAAATCGAGGTCGAAAAGCATTCCGTGCCGATGCGCGCCCGCCTCTATTATTTGCGCGGACGCGAAGGCAAGGCCGCCATGGCCGTCAGGGTCAAGCGCAACGAAAACGCCTCCTGAGCACGGGGTGAGATCGCGTCTGGCGGGAGAGTCCCGAAGGGACT
>JAISGL010000339.1 GCA_031263125.1 Opitutaceae bacterium
GGGCATGGACAATCAGCGGCAGCAAACCGACGGCATCGTGCTTTCGCAATTTGCCCCGCGAACAAACGACGGCGCCCCCGCGAACAATGCCGCGGAATTGAACCAAATACGCCGTAACACCAATTCGGACAATATCGGTCAGTTTAATAGCGTGCGAACTGAGCTTTATGCCGTGGCAAGCAGAAATTCCCAGAGCGCCCCGCTGCCGGCGTATTCCGAAAAAACAGCGCCCGTGCGGGAGCAAAGAAAATTCGATGACGTTGCCATTGCCAAAATTGCCACAACAACAACCGCCGCCAACGCCATCACGGACGCTACCGCCACCGCCACCACGGACGCCGCCGTCAGCAGCAGCGCCGCCGCCAGCAGCGAAACAAAAAAACCTGCCCGTGCGATTGAGGCAAAAAGCGCGGGCGGTTGGGCTGCGGCGGATTTCCAAATCGCGCCGCAACCGGAGTCAATGCACACGGACGTGGCGTCATTTTCCGCCGACGAATCTCCGTCATTCGCTGCCGACAAATCTCCAGCACTTGCCGCCGACGAATCCCCAGCTCGCGCGCGCGTCCCCGATGCGGACCTGAAACCCGCATCTGCCGGCGCGCAGCCCAGCCCGCCCGCGGGCGGCGGTTTCTTTGCCAGCGGCTGGACGCCGTGGACCGCTCCCGACGGCTTGCTGCACCTGTATGGCTGGTCGCTCGCGTCGCCCGAACGTCCGGTGATTCTGGTCGAGGTCAATCTTGCCGCCATCGCATCGAGACTCGGCGGAATTTTGCCGGTGAACATCGAACCCGGCGAAGCCTACGCGTTGCGCCAGCACAACGACACCGTCCTGCATCAAATCGGTTTTCCCCGCGCCGATTCCGGCGGCGAAGAAACGCAGGCCGCCGCCCATGCCGCCGCCCATGAGTCCAGGATTACGACCGTGGTCCCGCTCGCATCGACGCTTCCCGGCTGGAGTGTCGCGGGTTATTCGCTCGCCGCCCCGCTCGCCGCGAACGATTCGGCCAGCCGCACGTTTTTTCTGCTCGGCGCGCTTCTGATTGCGGCGACCATCGCCACGATTCTTGCGGGCGGCGGATTGCTGTGGCGGCAGGCGCGCCTGAGCGCCGCGGAGTCCGCGCGGAAAACGTCGTTCGTCGCCAACGTCTCGCACGAATTCAAAACGCCGCTCACGACGATACGCCTCTATTCCGAATTACTGGAGCAGGGCCGCATCCGCGACGACGCGAAACGCGCGGAAAGCCTCCGCACCATTTCCCGCGAGACGCAGCGCCTCGCGCGCCTCGTCAACAATGTGCTCGATTTTTCGCGACTCGAACAAGGCCGCAAAAAATTCAACATGGCCGAATGCGACCTGCGCGGCGAAATCGCGAAGATCGTGGAGCGGCACGCGCCGCGCATAGCGGAGGCGGGATTAAAACTGGATTTGGTGGACACAGCGGCGCCGGCGTCCTGCGTGGTGAAAACGGATTTGGACGCCGTCGAGCAGATCGTGATCAATCTGCTGGACAACGCGTGCAAATATGCCGCGGGCGGCGGCGAGGTGACGGTTTTCCTAAATGGCGCGGGCGCCCTGTCACTCACCGTCGCCGACCGCGGCCCCGGCATACCGTCGTCGCATCGCGAAAAAATCTTCGAGAAATTCCACCGCGTGGACGACAGGCTCACCGCGGCGCAGGGCGGCGCGGGACTCGGCCTTGGCATCGCGCGCCAGCTCGCGCGCGGACTCGGCGGCGACCTCACGTATTCCCCGCGCGAAGGCGGAGGCGGCGAATTCACGCTCACGCTGCCGGCAAACACATGAAAACGCCGTCAACCCCATCCTGCTACGACATCATCATCGTCGGCCTCGGGCCGGCAGGCGCGACGCTGGCGCGTTTGCTGAGTCCGCGTTTCAAAATTCTCGCCATCGACAAAAAACCCGGCGGCGCGCAGGGCGGTTTCAAGAAACCATGCGGCGGCCTGCTCGCGCCCGACGCGCAAAATGTGCTCGCGCGTTTCGGCCTGACGCTGCCGTCGCACGTGCTTGTGAGTCCGCAGATATTTGCCGTCAGAACCATCGACACCACCACGCGGCTGATTCGTTATTATCAACGTTTTTATCTCAATCTCGACCGCGACCGTTTTGACCGGTGGCTCATCAGCCTCATCCCTCCGCGCGTCGAGGTGAGGCAGGACGCCTGCTTCAAAAGCCTCGCGCGAAATGCCGGCGGCGCCGGCTACGATGTGACCTATCACCAGGGCGGCGCCGATTTCACCGTCAGCGCGAAGCATGTCGTGGGCGCCGACGGAGCGTCGTCCGCCGTGCGCGGCGCGCTCTATGGCGCGAGGCAGAACATCCGGCATTACGTCGCGATACAACAATGGTTCCGCGACGAACATGCCGGGCCGTTTTATTCGTGCGTCTTCGATCCGGACACGACCGATTGCTACGCATGGGGGCTTTCCAAAAACGGGCATTTCATTTTTGGCGGCGCGTTTCCGCCGAAAAACTGCCGCGCGCGTTTCGAGCGGCTGAAGGAGCGCATGCGGCAATTCGGTTTCCGCCTTGGCGAGCCGCTGAAAACGGAAGCCTGCATGGTGCTGCGCCCCTCGGGATTGTTCGACTGCCGCGCGGGCAGGGCGGGCGGTTTTCTCCTCGGAGAAGCCGCGGGCTTCATCAGCCCGAGTTCACTGGAAGGCATCAGTTACGCGATGGCCAGCGCGCTCACGCTGGGCAAAATCCTCAACGGAAACAGCCGCGCGCCGAACCGGGTTTATTTCCTGCGCACGATCCCGATCCGCCTGAGACTTTTTATCAAGAACCTGAAAATCCCCTTCATGTATTTCAAGCCGCTGCGCCGTCTCGTCATGGCCACAGGCATCCACAGCATCGACATGGCAACCGCGCCAGGATCAATTTCCGAACAATAACAATAATAATAACTATAATAATAATAAATATAATAATAACAATAATACATTCCATGAAAACCTCACATATCATTGTTTGCATTGTCGCGCTTGTATTTGCATCGCTTCCGATGCGTGCGGAAACGCCTTCGCCCGATGCCCTCACGCTCGCTTCATCCAACAATGCTTTTGCATGCGATCTGTATGCGCAGTTGAAGGACACCGAAGGCAATCTGTTTTTCTCACCGTTCAGCGTGTCGTCGGCGCTTGCGATGACTTATGCCGGTGCGAAAGGCGGCACGGCGGCACAAATGCAAAAGGCGCTGCGGTTCCCGGAATCACAGGAGAGCGTTCATTCCGGGTTCGCCGCCTTGCTGAAACACTTCGACGAGATACAAAGCGGCAGACAAATCCAGCTCAGCATCGCCAATTCCCTCTGGCCGCGGAAAGGCGCGCCGTTGCTGGAAAATTATCTCACGCTCGTTAAACAGAATTATGGCGTGGAACTCACATCGGTTGATTATGAAAATGCCGGGTCGGAAGCGCGTGAGCAAATCAACCGCTGGGTGGCGGAAAAGACGCAGGATAAAATCCAAAATATCATAGCCAATCCGC
>JAISGL010000374.1 GCA_031263125.1 Opitutaceae bacterium
TCACGCTTGGGGACGCCGCCGCGCAACTCGGCTTCAATTCGGAGTTCCACCTCTCCGCGACCTTCAAAAAAGCCCACGGCCTCTCCCCGCGCGAGTGGCGCAGACAGCTGGACAAGGGAACCTGATTACACGTTGTCAAATTTGGTTATTCGCTGATGTTACGCAGCAGCCTGGTTCCGTAGGGCCTGACCTTGTGTCAGGCCGCGCACGTGTGGGAAGCCACACTGGTAATTCGCGGCCTGACACAAGGTCAGGCCCTACAAAATCTGCCGGCTGCGTAACATCAGATATTAACTAATGTTACGCGGCAACGCTTGGGAGCGCCCCTGGGAGCATCCCTGGGATGCGCCGCTGGGAACGCGGGCATCTTTGCCCGCGATGCGTTTTCGAAAAACAAGAAGCGGGCGCACGGCGTTTCGCGGGCAGGGATGCCCGCGCTCCCAGGAACGGACTTCGCGTTGCTCCCGCTCAATCGCGGGAGGGCGGGTTTGGTTGGTCGCGGAAGAACACAGCAGCGCCTTTTGAAACACTGCGGCGCCTTTTGAATCGGCCTTCGCGTAACATCAGTTATTCACTGATGTTACGCAGCAGAGGTTTTGTGGCAGGGCGGCCGCGGCGAGGCCGCCCTGCCACACCGGCCTTCGCACAAGCACGTGCGCGGATGCGGGTGCGTCCTCTCTTCGCAATCGCCCAAAGGGGCGCATCTCAAAAACGGGACGGGGCATGCCGCCAATTCTGGAGTAGAGCGGGCGTCCCGCCCGCTGACGGCGAAGCCGCCGGATCGAGTAGCACGGGCATCTTGCCCGTGGACGGCGCGAAGCGCCGCCCCCATGCCAGCCCCGACGCGGGCGGGACGCCCGCGCTACGTTCGGACGCGGGCGGGACGCCCGCGCTACGTTCGGACATGGGCGGGACGCCCATGCTACGCTCAGACGCGGGCGTCCCGCCTGCGCCACTTCTTGGCGGCTTGGCATGGCCCGTTTTTGAGATGCGCCCACACGCTACGTACGCGGGGCGTAGAGCTTGACCTTGTGTCAGGCCGCGCCCGCGTGGGAGGCCACACTGATAATTCGCGGCCTGGCACAAGGTCAGGCCCTATGCGCTGCGTAACATCAGTGAGGGATGAGGAAGTGTAGCACGGACAATCCTGTCCGTGCGGTTTGGGAATAGCGTGACTGGTGGCACAGACAGGATCGACCCGTCTGCATTTGCTTCACTTGGGAACGCCGATCTTCAGACCGGCTGCCAATCACCGCGAGGTGAAGAGGTCGGCGATGATGTCTTCCAGCGGGACGTCTTCGATGGTGATGTCGGCCACGCTGCCGGCGGTGAGGATTTCCTGGGAGACGGCGACAATCTCCGTTGCGGGGACGCTGAGGTTGATGTGGCCGTCCTCGTCGCGCGTGTTCTGGCCGTGGCGCGAGGTCCAGTTTTCCGGGAAGGCTCCGGGGCGGGGGAGAAATTTTATGATTTTGCGGCGCGTGCCGGAGCGGGCTTCGAGGCGGTCAAGGGCGCCGTCGTAGATTTTGGCGCCGCGGTGGATCACGATGACGCGGTCGCAGAGTTCCTGGATGTCGGCCATGTAGTGGCTGGTGAGGAGTATGGTGACGTTGTGCCGGCGATTGTAATCGCGGAGGAACTGGCGGACCGCCTTTTGCGACACGACGTCGAGACCGATGGTGGGTTCGTCGAGAAAGAGGACGCGGGGGCGGTGCAGGAGCGCGGCGATAAGTTCCATTTTCATGCGTTCGCCGAGCGAGAGTTCGCGCACCATCACGTTGAGTTTGTGCCCGACACCGAGGAGGCCGACGAGTTCATCGAGCGTGCTTTTATAGTTGCCGGCGGGCAGTCCGTAGATGTGCCGGAGGAGTTGGAAGGATTCAATGGCGGGCAGGTCCCACCAGAGCTGGTTTTTCTGCCCGAGGACGAGCGCGAAGATGCGGCGGTAGGCGGATTCGCGCCGCGTGGGGTCGAAGCCGGCGACGCGCGCGGAGCCGCTCGTGGGAAAGATGAGGCCGGAGAGCATTTTGAGCGTCGTGGTTTTGCCGGCGCCGTTGGGGCCGAGAAAGCCGACGAACTCGCCTTTGGAGATGTCGAAGGAGACGTCTTTCGCGGCGGCGATTTCCTCGAAATCGCGTTTGAACAGCCCGTAAATGCCGCCGAGAAAGCCCGGGCGTTTTTTATAGGTGCGGAAGATGCGGGTGAGATTTCGGACTTCGATCATGTGGTGGTTGCCGGCGGTTTGTTTTTCAACAGCAGATGAACATAGATGGACGCGGATTCAATCAATCCTGATGTTTTGTCCTGGGTAAAAAGGCCGGATAAAAAGGCATGCTTGGCAGCCTGCGCTGCGTTGGCTGCGGTCAGTTTTTGTTTGTTTCCCCGTTTTCGTCCGGGTCGGGCGCCTGTTCCAAGTGTTCCCGGACCATGGCTCCGAAGACTTCGTAAATGAGCGAGCGTTCGCCCGCATGCACGCATACGATGGTCATTGGTTTTTCATAGGCGAAAAGCACACGGTAACGGCCGACCCGCAGACGCCAGTAACCCGAGAGATTGGTTTCAAGCGCTTTCAGGTCGCCCCGTTGCTTTGCCAGACGGCCAATGGCTTCCTTGAGCGCGTGTTTCGGGCCGGGCGGCAACGAGCGCAGGAACAGTTCCACCTGTTCGGAAACGCGCAGATTATACATGGATTTTGCCGAAGGGTTTGGTTTTCAATTTTCCGGCGCGATGCTTGCGCACGTTTTCCATGCATTCGGAATCGGCAAGCAATTCCATCGTTTCGACGATGGCTTCCATGCGCGCGCGACTGACGATGTAGGCCGTGACAACACCGCGTTTTTCAATGGTGACGAGCCGGCCGGCTGACTGGCGCAAAAGTTTTGGAAGACCTGCCTGCGCTTCAGTAACTGAATACGTAGATTTCATGAATGGAATATGTAACTCGAATGAGCTGGTGTCAAGAGGGCGGGGGTTGCGCGGAGTGCGCGAAATGCGCGCGCGGTGGAGCAGGCAGGAGCGGCATGAAGTGGTACAATCTGCCGCTCCTGCCTGCTCTACTCGTCCGGAGATATGAAGATGGGCGCTTCGGATTGGCGCTTTGGATCGAGTGTTATCGTTTACTCTTCTTCGCGCATGCGGAAGTCGGCGGTTTTGGAGCCGCTTTTGCCGTCGGGGCGCGCGCCGATGGGGCGGACGGCGCGGATGGCTTTCAACACGGAGTCGTCGAAGGCACGGTTGCCGGAGCTGCGGATGACTTTGGCCGCGCCGATGGCGCCGTCGGCGAAAACTTGGAATTCCATGCGGACGGTGAGTTCGCTGTTGAGGTTGCCGGGGGATTGTTGCGCTTCACGGATACTTTGCGCGAGGTGCGCGAAATAGGCATCCATTTGATTTTGGATGGGCGTGCCTGCTGGTGTGCCGGACGTTGTTTGCGTTGGTGCAATGGTGTCGTTCGGGAAGGTTGGCGTGTCGATCAGCCGGGGTTTGATGAGCGGTGTGTTTTGCGGGCGAGGTTTGGTATCGGCAGAATGGGGTTGTCCGTGGCGGGTGCGGTGATCGTCGATTGTTGTGCGCTGATAATGCGAATATGTGGGGGCGGTTTCGATTGGGCGGGGTGGTTGTGGAATTGGGTTGATGCGCGGTATCGGATCGATGGCGGGAATGGTGTCGGGAGCCAGAGCGCGGGTTTCGCCGGGAATCGGGATGCTTGGGAAAACTTCGATTATTCTTTCATCCGTTTTTTCGCGCGTGTTGTTCAGCCAGAGCGTGCAGAGGATCGCAGTGACGGCGATGGCGGCGTGAAACAGGAGGGATATGCCGAGTGCGCGGGGGCGGTGTGCCGGTGCGTAATTGATGACGGCTTGGGTGATCATGCGCGGCGGGATGCGTCATTCTTCTTCGCGCATGCGGAAGTCGGCGGTTTTGGAGCCGCTTTTGCCGTCGGGGCGGGCGCCGATGGGGCGGACAGCGCGGATGGCTTTCAACACGGAGTCGTCGAAGGCGCGGTTGCCGGAGCTGCGAATGACTTTCACGGCGCCGATCGCGCCGCTGGCATATACTTGGAATTCGATGCGGACGGTGAGTTCGCTGCCGAGACCTTCGGGTTTTTGCTGCGCTTCACGGATGCGTTGGGCGAGGAGCGCGAAATAGCCGTCCATCTGATCGCGTTCGGCGGCGGCGAGCGCGGTGCCTCCCGCGCCGGCGGCGGTGCCAACGCCACCGAGCACGCCTTTGGAGAGACCTTGGCCGATTTTGGGCGGGGTGATGGGTTTGGCCGGGGCGTTGGTTTGCTTGTTTGGCACCGGTCTGCTTGAGGGCATGTTTTTGTTTTTGATGGCGTTTTGTTTCTGAAATTCTTCCCAGGTCATGTTTTTCACCTGCGTTTCCGGGGTGGTTTTTGGGGTGGTTTTGGGCAGGTTTTTGGGCGGTGGTGCTTTTTTTGCCGGGGGGACGATGAGTGCGTCGGGAGGGACGGGGACGATGGGGTTCGACGCGGGTGTCACTATGGGTTCGACAACAGGGGGCGCGGGGCTGGGGGGGACGGCGGGGGGCGGGGGGAATGCGATGTCGGGGACGTCGGTGGCGTCGGGGGCGCCGAGGGCGGGGGCCACGGTGCCCATGTAGTTGTCACCGGGGCCGGCGACGAGTTCGATGATTTGGGCGCCGGTGTTTTTTCGGGCGTCGTTGAAGATGTAGGCCGAGAGCAGTATCGCAACCACGATGACTCCGTGGAGCATCAGCGAGAGGCTGTATGATCCGGGCGAGTGCGCGTGCATTGTTGCGGAGGCGGACATGGGATTTTGGATTGCGGAATGTGGTGCGCGGAGTGCGAAGTGCGAAATGTGGAATGTAGAATGCGGAGTGTGGTGCGCGGAATGCAGAGTGTGGAATGTGGTGCGCGGAACGTGGAGTGCGAAATGTAGAATGCGGAATGCGAAATGTAGAATGCGGAGCGTGGACTGAAAGTGCGAGGAGCTGGGTGCGTTGGCAAGGTTTTGGGGCGGGTTATTTATTCGCGGCGGGTGAGGCGGGCGTGGGCGCGGTGGCGGTGGTGGTTGTTGTTGCGGGCGGGGTGTGCTCGACGAGGTGGGCGGTGCCGGTGCCGTATTTGAGGCCGAGTTGGAATTTCACGGGGAGGCGGCGGGCGTCTTGCGATACCCAGACGCGGACGGTGGCGCCTTTTTTGAACATGCCTTGGGGCGTGGAGCCGGGCGCGGGGGCGGGTTCGAGGATGAGGGTGTCGACTTCTCCCCAGGCGGTTTTGAGTTTTTCGCGGCTGGTGGCGGTGACGGTGAGGTCGTAGAAGTTGTCTTCAAAGATGGCGGTGATGGGGCGCGTGTCGCCGGGTTTCATCGTGTGCCAGGCACGGGTTTGCACGAGGGCGGTGATGAGGTCCATGGCGTCGGATTTGGGGATGGGGAGGGTGGTGTTTTTGGCGGGGTTTAGGAAGTCGTCGTAGCGGATGGTGTCGGTGGCGTAGTTGAAGAGGGCCGTGGCGTGGGTGCGTTTTTTGCCGGAGGTGGATTTGGTGGTGATGGCGAGGAGGCGTCCGTCGAGGGCGTCGAAGATGCAGTCGCCGGTGGCTTCGAGGGTGTAGAGGGTGCGGATGACGCCGGCGGTGGCGAGTTTGGTGGTGACGCGGGTGTTGGGGAGGCCGCCGATGATTTCGGTTTTGGCGTTGATGGTGATTTCGCCGGCTTTGGAGAAGATGCCCCAGGCGACGTGGTATTTAAGGCTTTCGCCGTCACCGAGGGCGATGACGTCGGCGCGGGCGCGGGTGGTGGTTGTTGTTATCATGGCCAAGGCGAGCGCGGCATACGCGACATACGCGGCGAGCGCGGCGTGCGCGGCGTGCGACGTGCGCGGGGTGCGGGCGGCGTGCGCGGTGCGTGCGATGCGGGCGGGTGGATTCATGGTGTGCGGTTGGTGGCGGGAGGCGGCGACGGATGTGATGGGCGGGTAGCGGATATGATAGGCGGGTGGTTGTCGGCGGCGGATGTAGATGGGCGGGTGATGTGTGTTTGTTTGTGTGTGTGTATTTTTGACGCGTGCGTGTGTTTATGTGTGTGACGCGTGTGTGTGTGACGCGTGTGTTTGTGACGCGTGTGTTTGTGTGTTTGACGCGTGTGGGGGTGGTTTCGTTGGCAAATCAGGGTAATGAGCCAAGAGATAGGTCGAGTTGGGTGTCTTTGTCGAGGGGCCAGGCTTCCGTGCCGCGGTCACGCAAGGTTTTGGCGAACGCGGCTGTGTGGCCGTGCGTGGTGTAGACGAGGCGGGGGCGGACGAGGTCGACGTAGCGGAGGAGGTCGTTGTAGTCGGCGTGGTCGGAGAGGGGGAATGCGGCGTCGCAGCGCATGCGGTGGATCGTGGAGGCGTCGATGGCCCAGCCTGAGATCATCGCGGTGCGGCGGGCGGGGATTTTTTGGAGAAAGGCGGAGTTTTCCGGTTGCGGGGGGCAGATGATGACGTGGCCGGCGTGGGCGCGGGGGTCGGGGTCGAAGGGGGCGTGCGGGGGGAAGGCGATGCCGAGGGTTTCGTAGACGCGGGTCATGCGTGCGGTTTGTTCGTGGAGCATGAGGGGGAGGCGCGCGCCGGCGAGGTGGCTGAGGATTTCCTGGCTTTTGCCGAGGCTGTAGCCGTAGAGGATGGGGTTGGCGCCGGCGGCGAGGGTGTCGCGGCAGAAGGTGGTGATGTCGGCGAGGATTTTTTCCGTCGGGGGAAACACGTAGCGGGGGTTGCCGAAGGTGGTTTCCATGATGAGGGTGTCGGCGCGGGGCGTGGCGCAGGGTTCGGCGGAGCGGCCGGGGCGGAGTTTGAAGTCACCGGTGTAGAGGAGCGTGCCGTGCGTGGCGTGGTCGATGAGGCATTGCGCGGAGCCGCGGATGTGGCCGGCGGGGTGGAGCGTGATGGTGCTGTCGGGGGTGAGTTGTTCGGTGTGGCCGAAGGGGAGGGTGTGTTCGATGCGGTGTCCGCGCAGGCGGGCGCGGGCGAGGCGCGCGGTGGCGGGGGTGCAGAGTATTTCGTCGTGCGCGGCGAGGTGGTCGAAGTGCGCGTGCGAGACGATGGAGCGTGGCACGGGTTTGTGCGCGTCGAGCCACCAGTCGATTTGCGGGAGGTGGATGCCGTGTTTGAGCTGGCGGATTTGCCATGTCATGGTGTGCGGGAAGTGTTGCAGTTGATGGAATCCAACCGCCGAGCGCACGGAAAAAATACGGACGCGGACGGGGACGGGACGCGGACGCGGACGGGGATGTGGGCGGGGACGCGGATGAGGACGGGGACGGGACGCGGACGGGGACGGGAACGGGGGCAATTTTAGTGTCGCAGGGCGGATGACGTGGTCAGGGGCGGCATGGTCAGGGTCAAAGTCAGAGTCGGGGTCAGAGTTGGGGATCGGATGGTGTCGGGGATGGCGTTGGGGATGGCGCCGGGGTGATATTGTCAGTGTCAGTGTTGCCAGTGTTTTCTTCGGAGCTTTCGGCGCCTTCGAGACTTTCGACGTCCAATGCAAGATCGATGTCGAATGATTTTACGGTGTCGTCGCAAAGCGGGTATCCACATGCCTGCATGAGCATCCAATACCAATACAGCGGGGCGAATATGGAATATTGCGCGATCGAAAAGAGCACGAGAAAGAGGGTGCGAAAAAAACCTTTTTCGCGTTTTCCCGAGACGCCACGACGGGCCATTTCACCGATGGTGAAGATTTGGAGATACGGCATGCAGTTGTTCCATTCACCGGTTGCGCTTCCGCAATTGGGACAGAACCATGACTGCGGCGTTGGGGGTTGCGGATAGGTGCAGCGCAGGCAAATCCGGCGGGCGTCAGCTTGTTTGGCGGCGGCATCATCTTCCCGCGACCAGGGGTCTTTATAGAGGGGGTGCGTGAGGAAATAATATATGCGTTCGATCAAGGGCGCACCGAAGTCAGGTGGTGCATCATGGCCGGGTGGTGCATCATGGCCGGGTGATTGGGTTGATTGTGGATTCATTTGAGGCAGGGTGGGTTCATTTGAGGCAGGGTGGGCAGGGTGGGGGAGAGTGGGGAGGGCGAGGATGCAACCGGCGTTTTTCAGCGCATGCGAAACATCGACATGAGGAACACGGCCACGATGCCGATGGTGATGGCTATTATAATAAGGTGCCTGGCGCGGCTGCGGCCCTGGCGCGGTTGCGGTTCCATTTCCCTGAGGAAACGCGCGTGCGCCTCGGCGGTGTCTTCGGTGTCGGGCAGGTCGAGTCCGTCGGTCGGGTCCTGCTCGCGCCAGCCGGTGCGTTCGTCGGCGCCGCATTCGGGGCATGCGCGGGCGTTCGGGGAAAGCTCGGCGCCGCAGATGGCGCAGTAGCGTGGTGGCGGTGGGCGGGACATTTTTATTAATTTGGGATTTTTAATTTTGGATTTTGGATTGGGTGTTTGGGAGCGGGGTGGCGGCGGATGTCGTGTTGGGGTTGTCGAAATATTTGTGTTTCAGGAGGCGCCAGAAGGTGACGAAGAACGCGGTGAGCGGGATCGCGAGGATCATGCCCATGATGCCGCCGAGCGCGGTGCCCCAGAAGAAGATCGCGAAGATGATCACGCCGGGGTGCAGGCCGGTGCGGGCGCCCATGATTTTCGGGGTGAGGAGCCAGGCTTCGATGAGTTGCACGACGATGTAGACGATGGCGAGTTTGAGGATGAGGAGGGAGCCGCCGTCAGGTTGGAAAAACGCGAGCGGCACCGTGATGAGTATGCCGGTGATCGTGCCGAGGTAGGGGATGATGTTGAGGATGCCGAGCGCCAGGCCGATGAGGATGCCGAATTGGAGGCCGAAGGCCCGGAAGCCGATGGCGAGGAGCACGCCCATGATGAGGCCGATGACAAACTGGCCGCGGAAGAACGAGACGATGATGGCGATGAATTCGTCGACAAGGAAGACGATGTCGCGACGCAGGCTTGGGTTGAGGAAGGTGAGTTGTCCGGCGAGTTTGTCGGTGGGCGCAGCGCGGGAGAGCAGGAAAAAGAAAAGGTAGATGGGGAAAACGGCGAAGTGGATTGTGAAGCTGATCGTCGAGAAGACGCCCGCGCTGAGCGCCTTGAGCGAGGGGAGGATGAGCGCGGGGAGTTTGGTGAGTTCTTCGTGGGCGTTGTCCATCACGGCGGCGATGGCGGCGTTTTCGCGGAGGCGTTCGAGGAGTTTTATCCAGTCGGGATAATGGGTCTGCGCGTATTCGGTGGCGCTTGCCCAGAGTTTGGGGATGTACGCCATGAGTTCGAGTATCTGGCTGGCGAGGGGCGGAATGGCGATGATCGCGAGCGTGGCGATGAAGATGACGAAGAGCACGTAGAGGACGATCACGGCGGTGAGGCGTTTGCCGCGAAAGAGCCGTTGCAACGCGTCCACGGCGGGGCGGAGGATGAGCGCGAGCACGCCCGCGATGGCGACCGGCCAGAGCACGCCGGAAAACATGCCCAGGAGCTGGCTGAGCAGGGTGAGGAAAAAAATGCCGAGCGCGATGGCGAGAGTCGCGGCGAAGAGGGTGAGGGTGAAGCCGAGCACGCGGCGTTGTCGCGGGGAGAACATGCGGTCGGGGGACGTTTCCGGCGTCGCGGGCGCGGGTGTGGGCGTGGGCGTGGGTGTGGGTGAAGGCGTAGGCGTAGGCGTGGGTGTGGGTGAAGGCGTAGGCGTGGGTGTGGGTGAAGGCATGGATGTTGTCTCGGCCATGATGACAATGTGGTGGTTGGTGAGTGTGGTGCGGGTGTGGCGAATGTGGCGGGTGTGTATGGTGAGCGGGTGTGGTGAGCGGGCGTGGTGTATTTTGAGTAAAGTCGTGTGCAAAGGTGGATGCGGCAATCAAGAAAAACAGCAGGGCGCCGATGTGAGTGTGGGCGTGGAAAAACAGTGCTGTGCCGATGTGGGGATCAGCAGGGCGTGGTATGGGGAACCGGAAGTGATGACTTCGGAGACCTGATATTTTCCCTATGAAAACAGGGAAAAGTTGACCACGAGTTGACAATGAGACGGGCATTTACATACGCAATGCCGGCATGATCGTCGGCACCGGTTTGCCATCACGGCGACGGTAGATCGTAAAATCCGTGCGGTCTATTGTGATCAACTTCGCATGTGGATATCGTTCAGACAATGCAACCAACGATGCATCTGCCAAATCCATACGGTCATATTTGCGAAGTTTTTCAGCTATTGCATCTGCATTTTGCGCGAGCGTCGGCACCAGCACGAGTTGACCGGTTTGCAC
>JAISGL010000467.1 GCA_031263125.1 Opitutaceae bacterium
TCCGGGATGCTGTTTTCCCACAAACCAATATCCGGTGGTGTCGCTCGCCAAGCCTCGCTCAACCACCGGCTAAGTTCTGGCAAGCCTCCGGCTTGCCCCGGCGGTATCGCCCTGCCAAAATCCTACCAATCGCGTAACATCAGTTATGAATATATTGGTAATTCGAAGCGAATTATCACGCGTTATGGGATACTAGTATCTCATAACGCGTGAAAATTCGTATTATCTTGCCTATGGGCTTTACGGCAATTTCACCCGAAAAAAGACGCGTTATGAGATACTAGGTGGCGCGTGGCGCAGGTGGCGAGATAAAATCAGCCCCGGCTGCGCCGCAGTTGGTTTGGTGATTTGTTTCAGCCTTTCAGCCCTTCAGCCTTTCAGCCCTTTTTTCAGGCGCGCAACGCCCACGCGGCGAGGTGGAGTGTGGCGCAGGTGGCGAGGGCGGCGGCGGTGTCGTCGAGCGTGACGCCCCAGCCGCCGGGGAGGTTTTGCAGGCGCGCGATGCCGAGGGGTTTTGCGATGTCGTAGAGACGGAAGAGCGCGAAGGCGGCCACGTAGATGCCCCAGGGCGCGGCCCAGTGCGGCAGCGAGTGCGCGATGGCGGGCCAGCCGAGAAAACAGAGCGGGATGGCGACAAACTCGTCGAGCACGATTTGGCCGGGGTCGCGTTCGCCGAGGCGAAACTCGGCTTCGCCACAAAACGCGACCGAGAACAGGAGCGCCGGCACGCAGAGGAGGAGCGCGACGGGGAGGCTCAGGTAATGAAAGACGAGCAGTTGCCAGAAAAGGCCGGCGAACGATCCCCAGGTGCCGGGGGCGCGGCGGGCGCGTCCGCAGGGGCCGACGCGCGCGATGGCGAGCACGATGCCCGAGGGGATGAAGCGGGGCCAGGTGGGTTGGCGGAAGGTCATCCGGCGGGGCTTTGGCGGTTATCCTTTGAGCGCGCCTTCCTCAAAGACCCTGCGGTATTTGAGCATGTAGTTCGCGCCGGAACTCACGGTGAGCGCGGTCGCGACCACGAAGAGCGCGAGGCCGATGAGGTTCATGATGTCGGAGTAGGCCGAGATGTGCACCGGGAGCGTGCCGGCCCAGTCGTTTTCGAGCGCGGGTTCGAGCAGTATGAAGGAGACGGCGACGAGTTGGACGATGGTTTTGATTTTGCCGCTGCGCTCGGCGGCCACGACCACGCCTTTGCTGGCGGCGACCATGCGCATGCCGCTGACGAGGAATTCGCGGCAGAGGGTCAGGAGCACGAGCACGAGAAAGAAGATGACGAGCGCGGTGCGGTTGCCGCCTTGCTTGATGCCGAAGTAGGCGACGAGCGCGACCATGGTGCCGATGACGAGGATTTTGTCGGTGAGCGCGTCCATGAATTTGCCGAAGTTGGTGACGAGGTTTTGCCTGCGGGCCAGATAGCCGTCGAGCCAGTCGCCGATGGCGGCGATCACGAAGAGGGCAAAGGCGGCGGTCGCCGCGCCGCGCCAGTTGCAGAACATGAGCCATACGATGACAAACATCAGCGGGATGCGCGAGAGTGTGATGATATTCGGGAGATTTAATTTCATGCGTGGGCGGTGGCGGCGGGCGTGTGGCGTTGGAGGGCGGACAGCGGTTTTTGAGAAAAGAGCCTCGTCATGTGGAGATGATTTGTGTTGGAAATCAATGGCGAGTCGCGAGTCTCATGGCATGCGATAACGGGCCAGATTGCCGCGGCGGGCAAGAATTCCTTTTCCAAAAAAAGCCACACATCACATTTTTTCCGTCATGCAACATTGTATTTATCCGGGCACTTTTGATCCTGTCACCTACGGGCACCTCGACGTGCTCGCGCGCGCGGCGCGGCTTTTCGACCGCGTGACGATCGCGGTGGCGAGCAATCCTGACAAGGGGCCGCTGTTCAGCGCCGGGGAGCGCATCGAGATGATCCGGCCAAACATCGCCAATTTGAAAAATGTGGAGGTGCGCATTTTCGAGGGGTTGCTGGTGGATTTCGCGCTGTCGTTGAAGGCGACGGCGATCATCCGCGGGCTGCGGGCGCTGTCGGATTTCGAGTTTGAGTTCAACATGGCGTTGATGAACCGCCATCTGCAACCGGCCATCGAGACGTTGTTCGTGATGCCGAGGGGCGCCTACAGTTTTACCAGCTCGAACCTCATCAAGCAGGTGGCGCGCTACAATGGCGACGTGAGCCACTTCGTGCCGGACAACGTGGGGACGGCGCTGAAGCGAGCCTATGGGGCACATGGGGCATAACCGGCGCGCGGGGCGCGCCGGCTATGCAAATTCCAAATCCCAATGGCCAAAATCCAAAAAAATACCTTCGGCGTTCGTCGACGGGTTTGTGATTCCCTTTGGCGTTTGGTGATTTCCTTTGGCGTTTGGATATTGGGATTTGGAATTTTGCGGAACGCCAGTTCCGCATTGTCAGTTCCGCATTGTCAGTTCCGCATCGTCAGTTCCGCATTGGCGGGACATTTGTCACCGGGCCGGGATCTTTTTTGCGTGAATTGGGGGCGATGGGCGGGGTCTCGACTTTGACGGCGGGATCGGGCTTCTCGACCTTGGCAAGCTCGACTTCAAAGACGAGGGTCGCGCGGCGCGGGATTTTCGGGGGATCGCCGCGCGTGCCGTAACCAAGCTCGAAGGGGATGATGAAGAGGCGTTTTTCGCCGACGTGCATCATGGGGATGCCTTCCTCCCAGCCTTCGATGACTTCGCCGCGCCCGGTGCGAAAGGTGAACGGCTGGTCGTCGCCGCGCGTCTGGTCGAAGACGGTTCCGTTGAGGAGCATGCCTTTGTAGAGGACGCTGACGCGGTCGCCGCGCTCGGCTTTTGCGCCCGTGCCGGATTGCATGACGAGGGTGCGCATGCCGGTGGCGGTGGCCTTGGCGTCGGGCCAGGTTTTTTCCACGTATTCAAGATCGGCGGGCGGCAGTTTTTCGCGCTGGGCGTGAAGCGCCGCGGGGGCGGTTATGATCAAAAAGAGGGCGAGTAGTTTGAGCAATCGCATGTCGGTGTTGTTGCGGTGTGGTTGTGGTGTGGTTGCTGTGTTGTCGGATGATACCGTTGAAAGGAATGTCGTCAGGGCAAAACTCTTTTCACGTTGGGCGCGCCTGTCAGCAATTTTTTATTCACTGATGTTGCGCGCCGCGCATCTCAAAAACCGGACGGGCAAGATGCCGCGACACGGGCATCAGATGACCGGGCGCCCGCTTTGGCGGGCGGACATAGCCACAATGTCGCAACGCGACCGACACCACCGGAACCCAACATAAAAAGCACCGCATTCCGGAGGGATGCTGTTTTCCCACAAACCAATATCCGGCGGTGTCGCTCGCCAAGCCTCGTTGACAACCCCAACGGGGTTGCCTTGTTTGCATACAGGGATTTTATACGAAAAAAAACGCGTTATTATGTAACTGATGTTACGCGGTAGCGCCTGAGGGCGCCCCTGGGAGCGCGGGCATCTTTGCCCGCGATGCATTTTCGAGATACACCAAGCGGGCGCATGGCGTTTCGCGGGCAGAGATGCCCGCGCTCCCAGGAACAGACTTCGCGTTG
>JAISGL010000473.1 GCA_031263125.1 Opitutaceae bacterium
AACGGCCAATGGCGCGAGATAAAACGCTGGAAAATCACCGAGGGCAATATCATCCCGCTGGCGTTTGATCAGGACAACAAGCTGCTCTATGTAAGCAGCAATGCGGGGCGCGACACCATGTCCATCCGGCTATTCGATCCCAGGCGCGGCGAGGATGTGCGAGAGTTGTTCGCAAACGACACGTATGATGTCGAAGACGTCATCCTCGCCCGGACAACCCATCAGTTGCTGGGATATGCCTATGAAGGGGAACGCCCGGTTTATGTGTGGGTGAATGGGCGGATGAAGGAGTTGCAGGCAATGCTCGACCAGGAACTGCCGGATACACACAATGCGTTTTTCAGCACAAGCAAGAACAGTACATGGACGGTCATCCTGGCATCAAGCGACCGGGACCCGGGAACGTTTTATCTTTTCAATACAAAGGAGCTGACGATGGAGAAAATCGTCAGCCGCAAGGAGTGGATAGAACCGGGGCGAATGTCGGAGATGCGTCCGATTTCCTACACGGCGCGCGATGGCATGGTCATCCACGGCTACCTCACGCTGCCCGCTGGCAGGGAGCCGCGCAACCTGCCGCTCATCGTCAATCCGCACGGCGGCCCGTGGGTGCGCGACACTTGGGGCTTCATCTCCGAGGTTCAGTTTCTCGCCAGCCGTGGCTATGCGGTGCTTCAGATGAATTTCCGCGGCTCCACCGGCTACGGGGCCAGGCTGCTGGAGGCCGGCTATGGCCAATGGGGACTGGCCATGCAGGATGACATTACCGATGGCGTGAAGTGGGCAATAGCCCAAGGCTATGCCGACCCGAAACGCGTGGCAATCTATGGTGCGAGCTATGGCGGTTATGCGACAATGGCCGGGCTGGCGTTCACGCCCGAGTTGTATCGCTGCGGTATCAATTACGTCGGCGTAACGGACATCTCGCTCCTGCTAAAGACTATTCCCAAACACTGGGAACCTGCTCGCGCAGAACTCGAACTGAAGACAGGCGATGTGTTGAAGGACCGGGAGCGTCTTAAAGCCACATCTCCACTGGAACATGCTGAAAACGTTCGGGTGCCGGTATTTTTTGCCTATGGAGAGCTTGACGAACGTATCAACATCAAGCACGCCACACGATTTGTGTCCAAATTGCGTTCACGCGGCATTCCTGTGGAATTGATGATCAAAAATAATGAGGGGCATGGCTTTTCCCGGATTGAAAATGAGCGTGATTTTTACACAACACTGGAACGCTTCCTTGCAAAATATATGAATTGATTTGAAAGGCAGCATTATAAGAAAAGGGCGCTCATATTCTTACGAGCGCTCTTTTTATTTTGATTTATTTCCAGACAGATTTAATAAGTCACAATTGTCATAAAAAGGTCCCTGCCCGATGCAGATGTCGGACCGACATTGCTCTGCTGTTTTGCGACAACAAGCGCTTGGTGCGGGATAATGGCTGTTTCGTAGAAATATACATAAATCTCGGCTGATGCGCGTATTCGTCCGCCAACTGTGACAGGTGTGAGGCGGATGCCTTCTGAAAAATTCAAGGCCCTGCCGTCACGGCTGTTATCCGGAAATGACTTTATTATGCGCGGGGTTAGTATTGTCCGGTTATCTGCTACATATCCACGAAGCACCACAAAGGCATCATATTTTAAATTCTTAATATGGTTCCATTGCCGCGCACCGTAGAATTTCTCAATGGTATCCTTGGGTGCATTGGGATTGGTGGCCAGCGTCATTGGCGGATTTTTTGGATCCACGCTCTGGCATCCGGAGGCGATTATTAATGTGAGTGTAATTAACAGTATGGACAGGATGGTATGCATGATCTTGGATGATTATGGATTTTTTGGAGAATAACGATGACGAAAATCATTCCCACCGTGTATAAATCCGCGCGTTTTCCCTGCCGTCTTGTTCGCGGGTGAGGATGTGCCAGCAGGCTTTGCCGGCGGGGGCCGGGATTTCGTAGGCGGAAAGGGTGAGTTTGTCTTTTGAGAAACACTCGTTCTTGAAGGTGATCACAAGCTCTTTGAGGGTGAATTCAGCGGTTTCCTTCGGGGCGCTTTCGAGCGCCCAGGCGATGAAATGGGTGTTGTTCACGTGTGCGTTGCTGTCGATGTCCTCGTCGCGCACGATGATCGGGAGCGTGGTGGCCGGCGTCATGCCTGTGAAATTGGGGGCCTTGGGATTGTGCTCGGCGAGCACGTGATTCGGCGCCACGGGATTCATGGCGAGCAGCGACTCGGGGGTGCGCGCGAGCCGGCGGGTGTTCATGTCAATGAGAACCCACCAAGTCGTGCCCTTCAGCACGATTTCCTTTTTTTCGTTTTCCATATAAAATTCTCTGCGACTGAAAAGTTTGTCGGAAAAGCTGTGCCATGTGTGCACGGTGAGGATCGCGCCCACGGTCGCCCTGGCGAGCGGCTCCAATTGCATGCGCGTGAGCACCCATGTGACTCCGTTCGCGGCAATCAGATCCTCGGCTCCAAACGACAGCGTGTGTGCGTCAAGCCCTGCGGCCTCCTGAAAATAATCGCACAACGTGTGCAGTGGAACGGCCCCGCCCGGGCCGGCCTCGTAATAGCGGATGCGGAAATCTTCGTGTGTCATGGATGGGGTTGATTGTTAACCACGGATTTTTGCGGGATGCACGGCTAAAGAAAGCGTCATTCCAACTGATGTTACGCGGAGAGATTTTTGGGTAGGACGGTCTCGCCCTTGACCCGGGACTATACACGCCGAGACCGCCCTCCCAACCGGCCTTCGCGTAACATCACTTCCTTACTTTTTTTCGGGTGCGGACACTGGCGGCGTTGCTGGCGCCGGCGGCGTCGCGGGCGCGGGCTGCGTTGCGGGAGCCGAGGCGGCTGCGATGGCGGCGGTGATTTCTTCGCGCACTTCCTCGAAATCGGCCAGAAATTCGGGATTGCGCATCAGGGCTTGTCCGAGCGCATGCCCGAAGACGCGTCCGGCAAAGACGTCGAGCAGTGTTGCGACGCCGCCTGTGACACGGAGCCAGGCCATTTCACGGCCCAGCGCCATGGTGGCCGCGCGCTGGTTCGGAATCAGTTCCACGAGTATGATGCCGTAAAGGGTGGCGCGCGTGGCGTGACCGCTCGGATACGCGCCGGTTTCGTCCCTGGCTATGACGTCCTTGAAATGCTCGGAGTCGATCTGCGAGGGATGCGGGCGCTGATAATATTTTTTCGCGTTTTCAATGAGCGGGATGACTTCGCGGTCGAGCTTGGCGAAAAGCGCGTCGGTCTTGGGCAGATTCGCCTTTTGGAACCACGAGCCGAGAACCCGGGAAAAGTGAAACACCGTGAGTTTGTCCTGCTCCTTGCCGAGGGCGACCTGCTCCGGGGTGCGCGCGGTGTGGACGGCGAGGCTGCCGGCGCGGTCGGCGGCTTCCTCCTGCGAGCCGACGTCGGGGGGCATGGGGAGAAGCGTAAGCACGTTCGGCGTCGTGTTTTCACCAAAATAAGCGTTTTTGGCGGGCGCCGCATGCGCGCATGTCGCGCCCGTGATGAGCAGCACCAACAGCGTCAGGTTGCGTCGTGTGCCGGGGTTTGTCGGCGGGGTTTTCATGTTAAAAAATATAGTAATCCAAAAGCGGCCTTGGTTCCAAATATTGTGCCTCCGCCTCCGGGTGCGGGCGCATCTCAAAAACGGGACAGGGCATGCCGCCAATTCTGGAGTAGAGCGGGCGTCCCGCCCGCTGACGGCGAAGCTGCCGGATCGAGTAGCACGGGCATCTTGCCCGTGGACGGCGCGAAGCGCCGCCCCCCCCCATGCCAGCCCCGACGCGGGCGAGACGCCCGCGCTACTCCCGGAACGCGGGCAAGATGCCCGCGCTACTT
>JAISGL010000057.1 GCA_031263125.1 Opitutaceae bacterium
ATAGGCGCTGCGGTCTGTTTGCCTGCAAAATCATATTTTGCCGGAAACCGGTTCGCGGCGCCTATAAGCGCCCGAGGGATTATCGTATGCGAGGAGACTTTTTTTGTGTTTTTTGTGGCAATCATGTTTGGGCTTTTTTTGCGGCTATTTTCTTGGTTGCGGCTTCGCCGCGCCGGGGCCTTTGCGGTTGTTTTCAGGTAATCCCTTTATTTAACGTGGATGGTGGTTGTCCAGTCGTTGCAGGTGATTTTATATTTGCCTTTGAAACCGCGGAAGATGACGGAGCCGGTGCCGGGGTTTTTTATTGTGAGATTGGTTTTCCAATCGTGATTTATCAACTGGTTGAGGGCGTGGTAGGCGGGCTTGGGTTGCATGTCGCGGGTAAAGAGGCCGGAATTGCCTGGCTCGCCGGGGGCGCCGCAGTCGTCAACAATGTTCCACCAGGTGATGCCCATCATTTTTTCGATGCTGAACCAAAGGCGGTATAAATTGCGGGCGATTGCCGCCTGTATTTCGAGGCCGCGGGGGTCGCCGGCGCCGGGCGAGGTGATGGTAACCTCGCTCAAATGAATGGGCAGGTTCGCCGTTGACAAGGTTGCCATTGTCGCGCGCACGGTGTCCGGCCAGACATAATTGTTTTTGCGGTCGGCGAGTGGTTTTCCAGCAGCGATATCAAGGCATTGCTGCGGATTGAACAAATGCATTTGCGAACCCATGATATCAATTTTTGCGCCGAGTTTGAGCAAATCAATGGTTTGTCTGGCGAAACGTTCGTCGCTAATATGGTTATTTATATTGAGCTTTGCGGTTTTGGGGAAAACGGCGGCTGCGGTCTCAAAGGCGCGCCAGGCGTAATCACCGGGCATGACGTGCCTGTATGAACTTTGGGTGACGGGCGCGCCGGTGCGGCTGTTGCCGTGGAAATCAACCGAACTTTCGTTGACGACATCCCAACTGTGGACGCGGTTCGCGTAGTGTTCCGCGATTTCGCGAATGCGTTTTTCCTGCAATTTTATCAAATTCAGACAAAATACCGGAGCGAGTCCGGCAAGTTCTTTCGGCGGCAGTTCGCGGAGTCCGGCGGATTTGTATTTGAGCAGTTTTTGTTTTTCCGATTCGGGACAAAAATCCTTCCAAATCCAGTCCGGCCATTGCCATTTTGTGCTGCCCCAGACGAGCGGGTGGCCGTGGAGGCGGATGCCCTTGCTTTCGCAAAACGCGACCACGGGGTCGGTTGCGGGACGCCGCCAGTGTGGTTGTTTCTTTGGATCGGGGCAGTTGTTCCAGAATTCCTCGGTGTCCTCGTCGGCGGCGGCGAAGCGCGGCCTGCCGGGGAAGCGCTCGAACGTTTTCCAATAAAAGGCGATGGTGGCGGAGTTGAAAAGCGAGTCGGTGCCAGTGCCGAAAAGCGCCTTGTATTTGTTGTTTTGTTCGGTGGCGCCGAGTTGGTTGAAATTGAAAATATGCGCGCCGAATATAAAATCGTGCGTGAGTTGCTCGATTTTTATATCGACTCCGGCGGGGAGGTTTGCGGGCAGTTTTATGACGGCGTCGGCCTTGCGGAATTTTTCGATGTCGCGGTCAATGGATGCCTGGACTTCGGGGGACCATTTTTCATGGTAAGCAGGCGACATTGGGTCGGCGGCGCGCGGCGGTTGGCTGACTGTCGCGCTTTGCGCTCGAAACGGCGAAACCGCCCTGCCTTCGCCGGCGCCGGCGAAGGCGAGGGCGAGGGCGAGAATGAGGGGGAGGTGGTGGTGTGTTTTCATGAGAATATGAAATGGACAATAATGGACGAAATGAAGACGGTGGCGGCGGTTTCTTCAGAGGACTTTCAAATATTTATATTAACCGCGAAGGACGCGAAGGGCGCGAAGGATTAAAAAATCAGGTTGCGTTATATTATTCAATATATTATAAAATAAACAACGGTTTGTCTTCATGTTTTTCTTCGCACCGTTCGTGCTACTAACCTTGAGCGTTGAATTTTTTGCGTACGATTTTCCTATAGCTCGACTCGCCCAAACCAACAAGCCAATTGCCACAAAAAACACAAAAAGGGCGTTGTGTGCTTTTGGTCATCAACAGAGCGCCTATAGGCGCTGCGGTCTGTTTGCCTGCAAAATCATATTTTGCCGAAAACCGGTTCGTGGCGCCTATAAGCGCCCGAGGGATTATCGTATGCGAGGAGACTTTTTTTGTGTTTTTTGTGGCAATCATGTTTGGGCTTTTTTTGCGGCTATTTTCTTAGTTGCGGCTTCGCCGCGCCGGGGCCTTTGCGGTTGTTTTCGGATAATCCCTTTATTTAACGTGGATGGTGGTTGTCCAATCGCCGCAGGTGATTTTGTAATTTCCCTTGAAACCGCGGAAGGTGATGGAGCCGGTGCCGGGGTTTTTTATTGTGAGATTGGTTTTCCAATCGTGATTTATCAACTGGTTGAGGGCGTGGTAGGCGGGTTTGGGCTGCATGTCGCGGGTGAAAAGACCTGAGGTGGTCGGTTCGTTAATCATCGCGCAATCATCCACCACATTCCACCAAGTGATTCCCATAACGGCCGGGTGCGAAAACCAAAGCCTGTATAGATTGCGGACGAGGATAGCCTGCATTTCGAAATCCTCCGACGCGGAGCCGGGCGCGGGGATGGTGATTTCGCTCATGTGGATGGGCAGGCCAAGGGCATGCAGTTGATTGAGCAACTTGTGAGACGTTTCGGGCCAGATGATGTCGTTTTTTAAAGTTCCAGCGGCGATGCTGCGGATATCCGGGAATTTCATGATGTGCATCTGCCTGCCCATGATGTCTATTTTGGCGCCGCGTTGCAGGAGGCTTTTCAACCCTCCCGGATAGTAGAGGTCGGCCTTATCATGTTCGTTTATATTAAGCAGGACATCCTTGGGAAAATGCCTGGCCGCCGACTCGAATCCGGCAAAAGTATAATCCGCCGGAAAGGGCACCGGATAGCGGCGGAGGATGCTTTCGTTGACAACGTCCCAACTCTGGATGCGGGAGCCGTAATGGGCTGCGATTTCAGAAATGCGTTTTTCGAGCAGGCCGGCGATGTTCTTGGAAAAGACAGGCGCCATTTCCTCCAGTTTTTTCACCGGCGTTTTTTCGAGTTCCAGTATGGGGGTGGCGTCGAGTTTTTTTCTTTCACTCTCCGGGACGAAGTGGCTCTTCTCACGCACCCACAACCAGGTCGGCCAGTTGCTCTTCATGCTGCCCCATACGAGCGGATGTCCATGCATGCGGATGCCGCGCGATTCACAGAACCCGACCACGGGGTCGGTGGCGGGGCGGCGCCAGTAAGGATGCTTCTTTGGATTCTCGTGTTTATTCCAGAATTCCTCGCTGTCCTCGTAAGTGCCGGCGAAACGCAGTTTGCCCGGCTCCGGCTCGAAATTTTTCCAGTAAAAGGCGATGGTTGCGGAATTGAAAAACGGGCCGAAGAGGTCGCGGTATTTTTGGTTTCGCCCGGACGTGCCGAGCTGGTTGAAGTTGAATATATTGGCCCCGAATATAAAATCGTGGGTGATTTGCTCGATTTTAATATCGGTTCCGGCGGGAATGCCCGCGGGCAGTTTTATGACGGCGTCGGCCATGCGGTTTTTTTCGATGTCGCGGTCAATGGCGGCCTGGACTTCGGGGGACCAGCGTTCCCAATAGGCGGGTGACATGGGGTCGGCGGCGGAGAGTTCCCTCAAGCCGGGGACTGACAACAGGAGGAGTATGAGTATGGTTTTAGGTTTCATGGCGAAATTTTTTCGTGGTTTTATTTCGAGCCGCCTGTGACGGAAATTTCATACCACACGGTTTTATATTGCGGGCCGATTTCGATGCGGCAGCCATCCTTTGCTTTTTCAACGGGGACTTCGGCCTTGCGCGCGCCGTGCTCGTCGAGGGCGAAGCATTTTGTTTTCGCGGGGTCGGACGGCAGGGTGACGGACGCGGGCACGCCCTCGACGAGGACGGTGCCGTCGCCCCAATGGAGGCGGTCGCGGAGGGCGACGGATTTCTTGCCCACGGGATCGAGCACGGTGCCCTCGTTTTCCGCGAGGCCGGTGGCGGCGAGCAGGATGGTGGCGTGGTTTCCGTTTTCGCCGAAGCCGGTCGCGTGGCGCGAAGTCAATGAAACGGTCGCCCAGTTGAGGCGGGTGGCGCCGATGTCCAGTTTTATATTTCCCATTGCGATTTCGCGCCCCGCCGGGAAGCCGCTGAAACATTTTGTGTTGGGAGTGTTGACCGTCCAATATGCTTTTTCGGGCATTTCGCGGTTCCACGTCAGTTCGCCGGTGTCGCTTTGTATAATGTCCGCCTTTTCGAGCGAGGTGGCCGGCGCCGGCGCCGGCGAGCCGCCCGGCGCGCGCGTGAATGCCATCGCGACCTTGTGGACGAGCGCGAGTTTGGTGTCGAGATCGACGGAGGCGATGTTGGCGGCGATGTGTTTTCTGGTGGCGAGCCGGTCGAAATAAGTCGCGTCATCCATTGAGCCGATGATGCTTTCGCGCGCCTCGCGGACATCGCCGCGCAGGAACATCGCCGCGCAGGCCGGGAAATGCGCGAGCACTTCCGTGCGCGCAATCATGCTGAAAAAGTAAGTGTTGCGGCGCGGCTCGAAATCCGGGGTGTGATTATAGGTGTATTCAAAAACGCCATCCCAGCCCTGAAACGCGCCGTAAGCGCGAAGGAGCGGCTGTCCCTCCGCGCCGTATTGATTCGGGAAAGGGCAATTAAATTCGCTGATTGTATAAGGCTTGCCGGCGACACGGTTGCCGGCGAGCGAAAGGATGTTTTGCATTGAGCCGACCATCGCCCCGTTGCCGATGCTCCAGTTTTTATTGACGCTCGGATGGCACCAATAGGCGTGAATGTCCACGTAATCCAGCTCCGCCTGCGTTTGCGGCGGGCTGTAGTTGAGTTGCGTGCCGGAAACCGGCGCTTTTGCCTTCAGGGTGTTTTTAATAAAGTCCGACATGGTCCGCCAGTAGGCGCGCTCGGTGTCGAGGACGAATTGGTAAAGGTCGTCTTGCGCCTGCTTCGGGGCGGAGGCGAGGCTTTTGGGGAGGGCGATGGCGCCGTTTTCGATGCGGGCGCCGGCGCCGGCGACGTTTGGAGCGCCGGATTTGAAGGAGAGGTCGTCAATCTCATAGACGCCCTTTTTGAAACGGGTGAATTGTATTTCCGCGGCAGCGGAGGATTCGGTCGCGCGGAAGGTGTGGGTGATGGTCTTCCATTCGGCGCCGGCGGAATAAGGGGAGAGCACGCCGAGTTGTTTCCAGCCGGGGCGCGTCCTTGCGATGGCGAAACCGAGCTTGGCGGAGTCGCCGCCCTTGGCGCGGCGGACGCGGAAGGAGACGGTGTAGAGGTTGTCTTTTTCCAGCGAGACGCGGCGGTAGAGCTTGGGGAAGGTCTCGGCGCCGTCGCGGGTGACGGTGATGCGGAGGACGCCGTCGGCGACGGCGGCGGATGTTTCCGAGGTGCCGGCGTCCAGGCGCCATGTCTTGTTGTCAAAGGCGACCGGGCGGTCGAAGGCGCCCTCGGCGACCTGCTCGCCGGCGAGCGGGGCGCCCCCGGTCTTCCACGCGGCGTTCATGACTTCGGTGGTTTTATATTTTTTGACCAGCCAGGCGTTCCATTGTTTTTGCACCTCGCCCGCGAGCCGGCCCGACAGGGAGGCGAGCCAGCCGCTTTCGCGGTGGCCCTTGAACACGGTGTTCTCGTTGTTGATTTCGATGAGGGCGACACACGGGTCGTTTGTATATGACAGGCCGGTGTAGGGGTTCACACGCGTGAGCAAAGCACGGGCGTATTCCTTTTCGGAGGCGATGATGAGCGGGTCGAAGAAGCAAACGCCCTTCCTGAAACGGGCGACATGTGTGTTTATATTGACGTATATTCCGCGTTTTTTGAGGGCGGCGATGAGATAATCCTGCCGGTCAATTTGCGCGGGGTCGAAGCGGGGCATCGGCTGCTCCGGGTCGGCGGAGAAGGCGTTTGGAACCGGGTCGCCGATGCCGAAAATGCCGGCTTGTTTTTCGGTCATGAAATTGCCGTAGGTGGAGTCGAAATAATGCAGCCGCACGCAGTTGATGCCGAAGCGGGCGAGGCGGGCGGCGAGTTTGTCGGCCTGCGCGTGCGTCGGGAAATTGGACGGGCCGGTCAGGTTGGTGGCGTGAAATTTTATACGGCCGCGGTCGTTGACGAAATGGCCGTTTTCGACGCGCACGAAGCCGTGTTTGCCGGCGGGGGCGTCGAGCAGGTGCGACATATTGGAGGCGTTGTCCGGCGCGTCGTAGGAAATCAAAAAAGGGAACAGCGGAGCCTCGGCGGCGGAAAAGGCCGGCGGGATGATTACTGAAAGGCTGAAAGCGGCAACGGCGGCAATCAGGCGGAGGGGACGGTTGGTGGAGTTCATGGGAAAAATCATTTATGGGCGGTTTGAAAAATTCAGCGGGTTTTTCGATCTTCCAGTTGTGCTTCATAGAGACTGGCAGGGACGACGGGCTTGCCGTAACTTTCCCACCAGCCGTCGGGGCGGGGAAAAGCGGGCTTTAATTTTTCGCCTATAAAACCGATGGCAAAATTTTGCGCCGTCGGCGGTTGCTGGCAAACAAGAGCGCCCTTGCAATTCCACACCACATAATTTGCGCCAGCCCAGCCGTGTCCCGATCCCATGTGTTGACGGTCCTGAATTGCAATTCGTGCCTCGACGTTGTCGTAGAGGCCGCCGGTGGACCAGCGGTGGTGCGGTTCGCTTGCCGCGTAATCGCGCTCGGAGCGGCAGTTCAGGAAAACATTTGGCCCCGGCACCCGGGCCCCGAACGCAAAGGCATGGCGGCCCTTGTCGGAATAACAACGCTGCACAAGCGAGAGCTGGCCTGTCATGGCAAACGGATAACGACGTCCGCCGGTAATTATGCTTACGGGTTCGAGTGACCGGCAGTCCTGCACCGTAATCCACTTTGCGTCTTTGCCGATGGATGTCAGGCCATGATAAAAATGCAGCGACGTGAGATTGCGCGCCCAACTGTTTTTGACGGACCCAAAGCGCACAAGATGAGTGGCGTGGTCCTCATCCGAGGCGTAAGTGCCTGCGACATTGTGCCTCGCGGTTTTGCCCGTATTATAAACTGAATCGGCGCGCAGGTTTTCCACGCCGCAGTTTTCAATGCGCTTGGAGTCATCGTAACGCGCGATGGCGCCTCCGCCCCAGCGCCGGTCGATGGCGCAGACAATCGGGGCGTCGAATACGATGCGATTGCCGTTGATGGCAGCAATGACGCGGTCAAACGACAGGTCGAAGGGCGCCCATTGCACCGTGCCGGCCGGGTTGGCGGCCCGCGGTGTGATGCGGTCCATGCCAATAGTCTTTATCCAGCCGGCGTTGCCGTGGCGTATGACAAAAATGGTCTGCCCCACGGCAAATTTCGAAGCGTCGGCGACCGTGATGATATTTGCGCCAACCGGCACATAGGCATCGGTGATATTTTGCGCGGTGTTTTTGATTGCAGCCGGACCGGCCTCGCCGCCTGAAATTGTAATCAGCGGGATCCGCTTGCGTGCCGTGGCGATGATGAGCGTGCCGTTCTCGCCGTCACCCTCACCACGCAGCACGACACCGCTGGTGTGCAGGCGCAGGCTGTCGGAACAGCGGTATGCGCCGCGTTTGAGAAGCACCGCGCCGCGCAAGCCGTCTTTTTGCAGTTGTAATTTGGACACGCTGTCGATTGCGGCTTGGATGCGCTCCGTGTCGTCGGTCCTGGCATCAGCGGAGGGGGAGAGTGTTTCGCGCACAGGGGCGTCGGGCAGGGCGACACCTCCGCCCTTGTAGCCGCAATGTGAAAAATCAGGAATAATGTCGCCTTGCGCGGAGTAGGGCGCGTAAGCGAGCGAGCCGTTGGCGGATTGTCGAACAAGGACGGTTTCGCCGGGGATTTTTCCGGGCGCGGGAGCGGAAAGGGCTGGGAGGCTGAAAAGTTGCGGGACAGAGAGGATGCAAACAAGCGTGGCAGTGCGCGGCATGGTGGAATAGTGCATATGGTTGTGGTGTTTTGGAAACCTGGCGAGCTGAGGCGGGAAGTGTTACGGGCTTATCGTTTTCAATGATATAATTGATGTTACGCGGCAGCCGCGTCTTCGTAAAATCCCACCGGCTGCGTAACATCAGTTCTTAATCTGCGGTTATCTGCGTTCATCTGCGGTTGAATTTAATGGTTTGTTTTAATTAACCACGGAGCACAACTGGAAATTGCCGTTTCTTACACAAGCGCGGGGCATGGCTCCCCGGACGCGGGTGCGTCCGGGGAGCGGCATGGTTTTCGCTGGGCAATGGCCTGGCGGGTTCATTTAGAAATCAAACGTGGCCGTGAGTATGAACTGGCGGGAATCAATGATGCGGTAGGCGTAGGGCCGGCCCAGCCAGTCCGCCCTCATGGGTTTCAGTTCGCCGTCCTGGAAAAGATCGGCCACATTGAGTTGTAATTTCATGCGCACTTTGTCGTTGAGGATTTTGCGGGTGTATGAAATCCAGAGGTCGGTATACCATGTCGCATCATCATAAATGGGACGGGTGATGTCCGAGATGTCCAGCGTATCGCCGTTGTTTCCGGAAGCCTTGCCATAATAACCGATGATGGCCCTGTCCGACCAACGCTGGGCGCCGCCGACGGCCCAGCCCTTCAACGGGCCGCGGTCAAACGTATAGTTGGTCACAAGCGTGAAATTATACTTGCGTTGCCCCATGGCCTGCTGGCCCTCCATGTCCTTTTGCAGGATGGCATTCGGGACCAGCACCGCCTTGTAATAATTTTCCACCGTGGTCCAGCCGACGCTGCTGTTCTGGGTGATGGTGGTCGCGTTGTTCGCATCCCTGAAGTTGACGCTGTCCCAGAAGACCTCGATGTTGCCCCTGGCCTCGCTGCTGGGATTGTCGGAAACAATATAACTGCTGATACCGCCAAGGGAATTCAGCATGGCCAGCCCCGTGGCATTCAGGAAATCCTCGGCGCGGGCTGCGTCCCACACGGGTTTGCGCTCCGCAAACCATGCCTCGTATTCCTTGTTTATATTGGTGTTTGTGGTCGTGACCTTGCTTGCGGTCGCCTTGATTGTCCAGTTGGGCAGCGGATTATAATTGACCGACACCTCGACGCCCTTCGCCTTGGCGGAGGTGGTTCCCCTCACGGTTCTTCCGCCCAGCCTGTAGTAATTATAGTCATTATTCAGCCCCCACTTTTGGCCCACCCATTCTTGCATCTGCCTTACCTTCTCCGGGTCCGTGTTGGGCTTGCCGACGGTCCAGGGATTCGTCCAGTCCGTGGTCGAGGGATTGCCGCCGTCATTGAGCATGTAGATATGCTCCAGCCAGCCGCGGTAGGCGGTGGTGTCTATATGATAAATGAGCCGCTCCAGCGCGCCGAGATACGGCACGTTGTCATTGTTGGACTCGAACCAGTTCACGCGGGCGAAGAGTTTGTTTTTGAAAAGCGTAAACTGGATGCCGTAGTCTTTTCCCTCGCCCTGGGGCTTTGGCAGCACGGCGCCGGTCGGATCAACATAAGTCGCGTCCGGGGCGTCGAAATTATCCGATTCATTATAACTGAAGCCGAAATTCTCGACAAATTCCCAGAAGAGGCTGTCGCCGGAGCGGCTGGCGATTGACTCCCAGTTGAGGAAGGGTTTCACGACCGCCCCCAGTGTGTTGGTGACGCCGCTCAACCTGCTCCAGTCGCTCCAGTTTTTGAACACTTCGCCGTATAAATAATAACCGTCGGAGAAATACATTCTGTCCCAATCGCCCTGCGCGATCTCGGCGGGCTTGGTGGCGGTGTTGCGCGTGCGGTTGATATCGCGGCGGACGCCCGCGGTGGTGATTATACGGTCCTCCCACAAATAACCGGTCCAGCCCATGCTGTATGAAGTGAGCTTGCGCGCCGACATCTTCGTGTCGGTCTCGGAGACGTTCCAAATCATGGTCATGTCGACCTCCTTGAACTGGTTTTGCTCATAATCATAAACAGCGATGGGGGCGGTGAGGACGCTGGCATCAAGCCCGCCGGACGCCTGGGTGACGTTGCCGCCGGTGAAGCCTCCCGCGATGTCGGAAAGATAAAAATGCCGGCGGATGGTGCTGCCGTTGCCCGACTGCCTTTTCCAACCCGCGACGGTGGGGTTCGACGTGTAGCGATACTCGCCCTCCGTCGAGCCGTAGCCATAGCTCAGGCGCCGGCGGAGGCCGGTCTGCTCATGGTCCATATAGGATGCCAGGCCCATGATCTGGTGGCGGCCAAGCCACCGGGTCCAGTTTTTATTCTTTGTGAAATCGGGCGTGTAGGCGAGCATGGCGCGATATTGGTCAACCGTCGCGGAGCTTTCTATGCGGTCGATGGCCGCGTCGTCCTGCACATAAGGCTGGCCGAAATAGGGATTCGGCGTCCCGTCCGAATTATATATATTAACATCCACCCTGAGCGTGGTCGTGTTCAACTGGCCCACGGTGTAGCTTTGCAGCGAGTCGAAATCCTGACGGAACCAGCCGGCGTTGAAATGGAGCAGGCCGGGGATTATTTCCTGCTCGAACTCGATATTATAATTGGTGCTCCGCTGGGTGCCGAAATTCATCGTGAGGAGGTTGACTTTTTTCCAGTCATAAATCGAGCGGTCGGTCACGCCGGGGTAGAGTTTCTGGCCGTAATAAGGCTCGTTGATCGACATGGAGTAAGGCGAGTGCTCCATCTGCCACCAGTCGTAGATATCCGTCCACGTCTGGTTATTATAAACATAATTGGCGTCCCCCGCGGTGGTGCTGAACGGATACCGGGTGGCGGCCGGATCGTTCCAGTGGCCGGTCGCCGGACGGTTTCCCGCCAGGGGCTGGAACCAGCGTTGCAGGCCCCCGTTGGAAACCTGCATGATTGTCCGCGCATTATACGTGGCCATGCCCGGCACATAGAGGATGGAGTCGATGTTGGTGAGCGCGTTTCCGCCGAAGATGGAGATGCCGTTGTATTGTGTTTTGTCGGCATTCCACTTGGTCGCGTCAAAGTCACCGCGCTGCTCAATATATGTCCTGAGCGAGTCCGCCATGTATGAATTTGGCGAGCCGACGAGCATGGAAATTTCCTCTCCCGTGGCGAGCGAGACGACTTTGTGGGTCTGCGCGTCATACACGGGCATGCCGGCAAATTTGCCGTTGGGCAGCGTGGCGTTGCGCCATTCGCTCACGTCGTCGATGGGGGTGAGCGTGTTCGGGCGGCGGTTGTCATTGCTATAACCTTCGACGGTGGCGCGCAGCGTGGTCCTCCGGAAAGGTTTGTAGGTGATCGTGCCATACTGGCGGCGTGTAATATCATAGGAGGGCTTTCGCTCGAACTGCTGGTCGTTGTATAAAAACGCGCCGTAGATGGCGAGTTTGCCGTCGATCAGGCTTTTATTAAACGAGAAGCTGGCGCGCTCCGAGCCGCGGTCGTCAACGCGGACCTGCACCGAGGCGTTGTTTTTATTAATCTGGGCCTGCGCGGTGCTCTGGTTGACGATGCCCGCCGGACTGCCCATGCCGAAGAGCATGGAGTTGGGGCCGCGATTGATTTCGACGGAGGCGGTGTTGTACGAATCGAACGGTATCTGTGGGAGCGTTTGATAATAATTGAGCGCGAAGCTGGGCGAGCCGAGGCCGCGGACGCGGTTGGCCGTGGCGTTGGTGTTCGCCGTGAGCGCGCCGCCGATGTTGCCCCCGGCAATCGTCTCGAACACGCCGTCGGGGCGGTTGCCGTTCCTGACATCGGGCGTGTACGTGGTGGAACCCTCGGTGCCGAGTTCGTAGCGGAAGATGTCGTTCACGTCGAGCGAGGCGGTGTCGTCCAGTTGTTGTTTGGTGACGACCGTGATGGCCGCGCCAAGGTCCGCAATATTTGTCCTCATGCGACTGCCCGCGAGAGTGTTCTCGGCGAAATATCCCTTCTCCCTCGTGGCATCCACCTGAAAAGGCGAGAGCATGATCACCTCATCGGAAAAAACCGGGGGGGGGGGGGGGGGGGGGAAGCGTTTGTGGTTTTTTTTTTTCGGAAAAAAACTGTTAAGGGGTGTCGGTTTGGGTTATGTAGGCCGTGGCAAAAAAGAATTTTTTTTTAA
>JAISGL010000073.1 GCA_031263125.1 Opitutaceae bacterium
GCATCCGGCACGCGGCCGAACCCGATTGCGAAATGGCTGCGTGACAAATTGAGGGCGGAACGCGACGAATGGGCCGGGACTTCATTTGGAAACTGGTTCAAAAAGAAATTCATCGACGACACGGACGCGATTCGGCGAATGGAGCATGCCGTGGATGGCATCATGGATGCGGCAAAACGCCTTGCCGTGATGAGCCGGTTCAACCCGGATGGTGCGCTTTTGGCCGAGGGCATTGAGGGCGCGGCGGAGGCTCTGCGCGACTTCCTTTATGATTACAATGCCGGCCTGAGGCCGGGCATGCGGGACAAGTTGGAGAAAATGCTTGAGCGGCTTGACGCGCTTTCGGAAAGCATGCGGCTCCATGAATCGCAACGCAACGCGGCAACGTCGGTGGTGATGGATGCGAATCGCGAAGTGGCGGAGGCGCAGGGCGCGCTTGACGCGGCGCAAGACGATTTCTCTGAGGCCGGCGCCGCTGAAACCGAGGCGCGCGGCGCGCAAGTGGCCGCGCAACAGAATTTGGAAATGGCGCGCCAATACACCAAGGATGCGCGGACGGCGAAACAAGCCGCGCAAAAAACCGTCTCGCTTGCCGAGGCGCTTCTTGAGGCGCGCAAGCTGGCGTCCGAAATGTCCGCGCTTGTGCCGAAACCGGCGGCATCAACCGTGACGACGCCCGGACTGGAAGACACGACCGCCCGCCTGCGCAATTCCGTGGATGGCGTGGTGATCGCCATGATTGAAAATGGCATGGTCGACTTCAACGGGCGCCGTGTCGGCGAAGCCTTGAAGGAAGCCGTGGCCGGCCTCGATGACGCCGGTGTCGTGAATCTGGATCGCTACCTGCTCGCCAAACGCGCGCTTGCCGTCTGGAATGATACAAAGCAACCGGGGCGCAACCCTGGCATCCCCAAAGCCGATGCTGAAAAAACGGTGGCGGAGTTGGAGAGCGAGGACTTTTTGCGGCGCGCCAAACTGGTCTATGCATGGATGCAAGGTCTGCGCAACTACGCCGCGCAGGCGAGCACGTTAATGGCGCTCGGGCGCGACAAAATGGAAGCCGCCGACCCCGGTTTCTACGTGCCCCTGTGGCGCGAGGGCAACGGTGCCGATGGTTATGACGACGTGCTCGCGCCCGATGGCGGCCCCACCGATCGCTTCGGCAAACCGCTCACGGGTGACGAAGCCGTGCGCACGCTGTGGAGGCCGCTGGACGCGATCATGAAAGAGGCGGAAATCATCGTTCGCCGCGCCCATGAACGGCACCTTTGGGAAACGGCGCGCGCGATGGCCCTGAGCAATCCGCTGCTCTCCGACTTTATTCGCGAGGTTGACGAGTCGGAGGTTTTGGAGGCCGCCGGCGTGCTCGATGAGGCACGGGCGGAGTTGGACGCGGCGCATCAAATGGAGATTGATGCCGTCAAAGATGAGGCCGGCGCGGAGGAAAGCGCAAGGCAGGCCGGCGAAGCCGCCGCCACCGCGCGCGAACACGAGGCACGGGCGGAAAAGACTGTTTTGCTTGCCGGCGACGTGCTGGCGAAACACAAGGAAAAGGCGAATGCGAGGGGACGCGCGGCCTCCGCGCTCTTTCACGATTTTGTTGTTGATGAGAATTACGTCTATGCCCGCGACAGTGGCAAGTGGTGGGCGATTCGCAGGGAACTTTACGACTCGCTCAACTCCCTCGAAGTGAAGGCCGGCAAATTTGGCACAACGATGCTTGCGAAGGCGATTCGCGATGCTGCCGGCGTGAAGGAAGATGAGAAAGGAATCATCAACACGGGCATCCGCACGGTGGAGTTGATTGACAGCCTGCTGAAGATGCAGGCGAAGCTGTTCCGCGCTGGCGCCACCGGTCTGCGCGCGAGTTTCGGGCTGGGCACCAATATCGTGCGCGACTTCATGACGATGCAGTACAATACGCGTGTGCAATACGACCCGCTGCTTGTCACCAAGAATTGGTTCAAGTCGATGGCCGTGCTTGGCGCGGGCGCCTTGCGCGGACGTCCCGTGCTGGATGAAACGCAGACGGCGCGATTCCGCGACCTCGCCCGCGACCTCGGCATGCACTTCTCGAATTCGCTGACGTTTGATTCGGACAGGCTTGGCGTCGTGAAAACCAAAATCGGCAGGGACGGCAAATTGAACTGGGCGGACAAGGCAGCCGCGAAAATCGACTCCGGCTGGCAGTATTTCGTGAACGTGATCCAGTTCCCGGAAATGGCGGCGCGCATCGCGGAAATGCGCAGTCTTGCCGAAAAGAACGGTTGGGACATCACGCAGGGGTTGAACCCGGCGCAGATTGCCGAGCTTGTGCGCGCGGGTAAGGAGGTGACGGTTGATTTCACGCGCGCCGGCGAATGGGCGCGCATCTGGAATCGTTACGTGCCCTTTATCAATTCCAGCATTCAGGGTAAAAAATCGAGTTACGACGCGATGATGCGCAATCCGGTCGGCTGGGTGTTCAGCCGCGGGCTGGTGGCCTCGGCGCTTGCCGCGGCGAACTGGTTGCGCAACAAGGATGACGAGTGGTGGAAGGAACTGACCGCCGGTGACCGGTTCGCATATGATTTCGTGAAACTCGGCAATGGCGAGGTGTTGCGCATCCCGCGTTCGTTTGAAGTTGATGCGATTTTCAAGGGCCTTGTCGTCGAGATGCTTGACGCCGCTTACAACGAACAACCCGACCGCGTGATGGATTGGTTCAAGGGTTTCTTTGAGGAGATGACCGTGGCCGGCTCGCTGGACACCGGCATCAACATGGACGCGCTGCCGCCGGCGTTGCGCGAGGGCATATCGCAAATCGCGAACCATGATTTTTATTGGAAAAACCCGATAGTGTCGCGCACGCAGCAAGAATTGGAATGGCGGGATCAGTTTGGTCCCTACACGTCACACGTGGCCGTGCGCATCGGTGACATTTTTAATATCCCGCCGCGCCGGATTGATCATGCCATTGGCGGCTTGTTTGCCGGCGTCGGTGGCGACCTCATGGCGTTGTTTGGGCGCGGGCCGGAATGGGACGCCGCTGACGTGCCGTTCATCGGCAGCGCCTTCAAGGATTCCGATTGGGAGCCGTATGACACGCCGGTCTTGGGCCGCGCATTTTTCCGCCGCGGCGGTGAGGAAATCGGCGGTGACCGGACGATTGACCGTCTGTATGACACCTATGGCCGGATGCTTGAGGAGAGACGCCGCATCGAGGATGCCGGCGGGCGGTTGGACGGCGGGCACAGGGGCATGATCCGGGCGATGTCTGATGCGATCAGGGCGGTGCAGGTGATTGGCGAGGCGCGCTTGGTGGCGACAACGCGGGAGCAGAGGCAGGAATTATCAGCGTTGCGATACGAGACGGCCGGCATGGCGTTGCAGACGTTGGAGGATGGCACGATAGGCCGGCACACGGGCGAGTTCCGGCGATTGCAGCGCGTCTATAAGCCGGCGCGGTTTGATTATGGGGAAAATTCCGGGGGGAATTAAGAATTAATTATATTTCCCTGTCTTTGTTTACAAAAATCTTTGGGCCAGTGGCGGTATTTTCGTAGTGCATCCGGAGAGTAATCTTCTTTATTTTAATACGTTTGTAATTAATTTTATCGTTTTTTGGCGGGCGATGCGGAAACGGCCTGCGCATGATGGGTACCACGAAAAATTCCTCATGGAAAAGATTTTCTTCGAATATTTTGCGTTTTATGATTGAAAATTTATGCATGAATAAGGCTTCGAGCGCCCGATCTAACGCTTTCCTTTGTTGTGAAAATATCACATGTTAACTAGCTGTGCAGCCGGCCTTGAAGTAGTAAATGGCTGCCTGCCTTTTCATTGCGTTTGCGTTTTCGCCTATTTTATTTAACTGCTCCATTTTGAGCCATTTTATTTCGTCCTTAATTTCCTGATAATCCAGGCTGTCATCAAAAAACAAAAGGATTTCGGAGCGGGGGCTTTCCGAGTACGATCTGTGCCAGCGCAGTTTCCGTGAATCAATGATGTAGTGTTTGCCGGGGGTTTTCGTAGTGTGC
>JAISGL010000107.1 GCA_031263125.1 Opitutaceae bacterium
ATTTTTCGGAGCCATGTTGCGCAACAAACTTTATCTCGGACTGCTGCCTTTGCTGGCGCTTTTGATACTGGTGGGCGTGGCGGGGATTCTTGTCTGCGGCGACCTGGCGCGCTCGAGCCGCGAAAAAATAAACCGCAGCTACGCGGTGATGATGGGCGACCACGAATTGCGCGACGCGGCGGGCGGCATGGTCATCGCGATGCACGCGGCGCTGCGGGGGCGCGTTTTTGAGGCGCGCGAGGATTACGAGGAGGAGCGCGGGCGCTTCAAGCGCGAGTTGATGACCCGGTCGTTCGAGGCGGCGGGCACCGGGCGCGAGGAGGCGGTGCGGCTGGTGGCCGACGCGTTTGAGCGCATGGAGCGCGCGGGCGACGCGGTGATGCAGACGGGGGAGCGCGGCGCGCAGGTCGGCTACAACGATGTGGAGACCGTTTATTATGCCCTGTTGTTTTCGCTGGATGAGTTGTTGCGGACGGATTCGCACGTGATGCAGGTGGAGGCGTATCGCGTGGCGGGCATCGCGCGCGTGAGCATGGGCGTGCTCGCCGGGGTGATCCTGGCGGGGATCGTGCTGTCGGTGCTGCTGGCGTTCGCGCTCGCGCGGATGCTGCTCGGGCCGATCGGCGCGCTGACCGCGTCGGCGCGCGCGCTCGGCGAGGGCAATCTCAACGACGACGTGCCCGTGCGCTCGAACGACGAACTCGGCGTGCTCGCGCAGACGTTCAACACGATGGCGGCGCGCCTGCGCGAATACCGCGACGCGATGACGGCGCGCGTCGTGCGCGCGCAGCGCACGATGGAGGCCACGCTCACCTCGACGCCCGACCCGCTCTTTGTCGTTTCGCAAAACGGCGGGCCGGCGATCCGCAATCCCGCCGCGGAAAAACTCGCCGCGCTGCCCGAGTTCGCCGACGGGTTTCCCGAGCCGCTCGGCGCCCGCGTGCAGGAGGTGCTGCGCACGCAGGAGCACTTTCTGCCCACCGGCTACGAGCACGTGATCCCGGTGGCCGTCGATCACGACGAGCGTTACTACATGCCGCGCATCCTTTCGATCAGCGACAAGCTCACGGGGCAGGGGAGCGCGGCGATTTTGCTCCAGGACGTGACCAAGTTCCGCCTGCTCGACCACGCGAAGAACAACCTCGTGGGCACGGTGAGCCACGAGTTAAAAACGCCGCTCACGAGTCTGCGCATGGCCGTGTATCTGCTGCTTGAGCAAAACACCGGCGCGCTCACGCCCGCGCAGCGCGATTTGCTGGAGACGGCGCGCGATGATGCCGACCGGCTCCTGCGCATCCTCAACGACATCCTGGACCTGGCGCGCATCGAGAGCGGCACGGCGGCGATCAGCCGTCGCGACACCGCGATCCGTCCGTTGCTTGAGGAGATGGCGCGCGAGATGCGTCCGATCATCACCGGCGCGGGCCAGCGCATAAACATCCGTGTAGCGCCGGACGCCGGCGTGGACGGGAATGTTTTTCTCGACGCGGAGCGGATACGCCACGTGTTTATCAACCTCCTCGGCAACGCCTCGAAGTACACGCCCGAGGGTGGCGTGATCGAACTCTACGCCGGGCCGGACGCGGGCGGGCCGGGCGCGGTGCGTTTTGGCGTGCGGGACACCGGCGCGGGCATCGCGGAGGCGGACGTGCCGCACGTGTTCCAGAAGTTCTACCGCGCGCCGGGGCAGACGCGCAAGGGGGCCGGGCTGGGGCTTTCCATCGCGCGCGAAATTGTCACGGCCCACGGTGGTGTCATCGCGTGCACGAGCAAGCCGGGGGAGGGGAGCGATTTCCATTTCGTGATCCCTGCGCGGCAGGGTTGAATGGCGGGATGGGAGGCGGGCCGGGGGGCGGGGCGGGGCTGGCCGGGGCGGCGGCGGATCGGGCTGAGCGGGCGGAGCGGACTGAGCGGACGGAGCGGACAGATCGGGCTGATCGGGCTGATCGGACAGAGCGGCCTGATCGGCCGGATCGGCCGGAGTAGCCTGAGCGGCCGGAGTGGCCGGAGCGGGCTGGGGGGCCGTGTTTCGCGAGTGGGGGTTAGAAGAGGCCGTTGACCAGGACGCCTACCGCAGTGATGGGGCCGGAATCGGCAAAGCCATCCATGGCCCGGTCGACTTTGCGGAGCGTGGTTTTGGCGTCGCGGATGAGGGCGTCGTCCGTGATGAGCTGGCCAAAGCTGCTTTCGGCATTGTTCATTTTGTTCGTGATGTCGGTGATGTTCCTGACGGCGAGTTTCAGGTTTTGCGCGGTGGGTTCGTCGTAGATGAGCGCGCCGATGGCGCCGCGGCCGCTTTTCACGTCGGCGATGATGGTTTGGGTTTCGCCTATGAAACTTTTGGCTTCGGCGGCGGCGTTTTTGATTTCGGCCGCGGCGGCGAGGAGTTGGTCGTAGGCGGCGGGGTCGTTGATGAGCCGGGAGAGGGTGCCGTGGCCGGAACGGATTTGCGTGGTGATTTCGTTGAGGTTGGTGATCGTCGAGGTGAGGTTGGCGCGGTTTTCGGTGACGGTGTTGTTGAGGTTGGTGATAAGGCCGGGGGTGCCGTCGGGGTTGTCTCCAAAGGCGGCGCCGATTTTGCCGACGGCGACTTTGATGTCGGCGCCGAGGTCGCCGAGGTCGGACATGATTTTGTTGAAGTCGGGGACTTCGCGCGTGCGGAGGGTGTCGCCGGGGGCGAGGGCGCCGGCGGCGGGGTTGCCAAGGTCGAGCGAGATGTAGTTGGCGCCGATGAGGCCGGAGGTGGCGATGGTGGCGAGGGTGTCCTTGGCGAGGGTGATGTCTTTTTTGATGCTGAGGACGGCTTCGGCGCGTCCGTTGGCGAGGCGGACGGTCTTGACGGCTCCGACGGGGACGCCGGCCATGCGGACTTCGTTGCCGGCTTTGAGTTCGCGGACGGATTGGAAGGGGGCGATGATTTCGTAGCCGTCCTGGGCGTTGAATTTGCCTTCGTGCAGCGCCTGGAAGGTGATCCAGAGGAGCGCGATGCCGATGATGAAGAAGATGCCGACGCGGATGTTCATTTGTGTTTGGTTCATGGTGTGAAGTGGGTGGGTGTGATGGTGGGTGGATGAGGAGGGATGGTGGGTGGGTGGTGTGATTGCGGTGAAATAGGGCTGATCTGGCTGAGCGGTCTGATCTGGCTGATCTGGCGCGTGGCGTGGTTTCAGGGGGTGGTCATGTTTTTGTAGCGGGGGTTTTGGAGGTCGATTTTGGGGTTCAGGAAGTCGGTGATTTCGGGGGCGGTGTTGCGGCGGAGGCCGGCGGGGGTGGAGGGGGGGAGGAGTTTGCCGCGCATCATGATGGCGACGCGGTCGGAGATGGTGAGCGCGAGGTCGCGGTCGTGCGAGACGACGATGCTGGTGACTTGATACTCTTGCTTGAGGGTCGCGATGATTTCACTGATGGTGGCGCTCATCACGGGGTCGAGTTCGGAGGTGGGTTCGTCGTAGAGGAGGAGTTGCGGTTCCATGACGAGGGCGCGGGCTATGGCGACGCGTTTTTTCATGCCGCCGGAGAGTTCGGAGGGGTTTTTGTCCGCGGCGTTTTCGAGGGAGAGGATTTTGAGGGCGCGCATGACGCGGTCGCGGATTTGGGGGCGGGCGCCGATGCGGTGTTCGAGGGGGTAGAGGGCGAGGTTGTCGTAGACGGAGAGGGAGTTGAAGAGGGCGCCGGCCTGGAAGACGAGGGCGATGGCAAAGCGGTCGCGGGTGTCGGGGTCGGCGGGGTTGTGGCCGTTGATGGCGACGGCGCCGGTGGTGGGTGTTTCAAGTCCGGCGATGTGGCGGAGGAGGACGCTTTTGCCGGAGCCGGAGGGTCCCATGATGGTGAAGATTTCGCCGGGTTCGACCGTGAGCGAGATGTCGGTGAGGACGGTTTGGGGGCCGTATTTTTTGCCGAGGTTGCGGACTTCGACGCCGACGGGGGCACGGGTCTGGCCGATGGTCGCGGGTTGGCGCGGTTCGGAGTGGAAGCGTTCTTTTTGGATGTGTTTTTTCATCGTGCGTGTGCGGGCGGGCGCGGACGGACGGGCGCGTGCGTGTGTGCGTGTGTATGTGTGGGCGTGTGTGTGTTGGTGTGCGGGTGTCAGCCGCCGAGCGCTTTGGTGATGAAGAAGTCGAGGCTGAGGATCGCGATGAGGGAGTAGACGACGGAGTCGGTGACGGCGAATCCGATTTCGCGCGGGCCGCCGCGGGTGCGCAGTCCGGTGTTGCAGGCGATGAGGATGACGACGAAGCCGAAGACTTCGGCTTTGACGAGGCCGTGGGTGAGTTTGGTGATGTCGAGGTATTGTTTGACGCTTTGGAAATACTCGGCGGGCGCGATGCCGATGAAGTCGACGTAATAGCATACGAACGCGCCGCCGATCCAGCCGATGATGATGCCGATCATCGTCAGGACGGGCATGTAACAGAGGGCCGCGAGGAGGCGGGGGAGGACGAGGAAGCGTTCCGGGGGGATGTTCATGGTGACGAGGGCGTCGACTTCCTGGTAGACGCGCATCGAGGCGAGTTCGGCGGTGACGGCGGAGGCGACGCGTCCGGCGACGAGGATCGCGACGAAGACGGGGCCGAGTTCGCGCACGAGGGCTTCGCCGACGAGGGTGCCGATGAGTTGTTTCGCGCCGAAGTCCTGGAGCGCGTAGCCTGACTGGAGCGCGAGCACGGCGCCGATGAAGAAGCTGAGGATCGAGACGATGGGGACGGAGAGGTAGCCGCCGTGGAGGGCTTGCTCGATGGTGCGTTTCATGATGCGCGGGGCTTCCGGCAGCATCCGAAACGCGCGGAACGCCATGATTGCCGCGCCGCCCAGCCAGTCGAGTGTTGTGGAAATGCGGGACATGCGAATTTTGGATTTTGGATTGGGGATTTTGGAATGCGGGATGCGGAATGCGGAGGGAGGGATGCGGAGGGAGGGATGCGGATTGCGGAATGCGGATTTTGAAATACGGAATGCGGTTTGTGGATTGCGGAATGTGGAATGTGATTGGTGGTTGAGTTAGCGGCGGGTGCGGACTTTGGGGTACGGGCGGGGGCGGGGGGGCGTAGGGGCGTCGTTTGCGGTGGTCTGTGTTGCGGGTGCGGTTGAGGTTGAGGGTGCGGTTGCAGGTGCGGGTGCGGGTGCGGTTGAGGGGGGCGTTTGCGATGCTTCCGCGAGCTGGCGTTGGAGGGTTTTGAAATTGAAGGCGAAGGGGCGCCAGTTTTGGGGCGGGATTTTTTGCATGCCGATCAGGCCGCCGAGGAGGGCGCGGCGTTTGGCGTTCCCCACCCGTTCGCCACTGTAGAGGGGGCCGAGGTGAAACTGGCGCAGGCCGGGTTCGCGACGGTGGGTGACGAGGTTCCAGAGGAGGCTGTGGCGGACGTGGCCGGGGGCTTCCTGTTCGTAGCGGTAGAGGGCGAAGAGGGGCGTCCAGACGAGGCGCATGGGTTCGTTTTGCGGGAAAAAAACTTCGAGGGGGCTGAGGGCTTGGAGTTGTTTGCGTCCGCGTCCGTCGGTCCAGTAGGTGAAGAGGGGCCAGAGGGTGGTTTTGCGCGCGGGGGGTTGGGCTTCGATGGCGGCTTTTTGGGCGGGCGTGGCTTCGGGGGGCGCGGTGGGTTTTTGCGCGATGTCGTTGTAGATGAAATAGAGGAGGCGTTTTCTGGCGTAGGTGTTCACGCCGTCGTCGAGGCGCGACTGGTTCCAGAGGGGCCAGAGGAACCAGGTTTTTTCGCGGTCGCCGTGGCGCGAGTAGGTGTGGAAGGGCGCCCAGCGGCTGACGCGGTGCAGGGGGCCGCGGCCTTGGATGATGAGGGGCCAGAGGTATCGGTTTTCCGAATATTCGTAGGGCGCGGTGCGGCGGGTGCGTCCGAAGAAGAGCATGTAGCTGTCGGAGCGGAAACCGGGCGCGCTTTCGTGGTGGTAGAAGGGGAGGAGGGCGAGGGCGCGGGCGGGCGCGGCGGCGGGGTCGTCGCGGTTCCAGGTGGTGTTGTTGAAATAGAGGGGCCAGAGGGCGAAGGTGTTTTTGTAGAGGGGCGCGCCGGTTTCGGGGTTGGTTTTTGTTTCGTGTCCGGCGAGGGGCCAGACTTTCCAGCCGTCGATGCCGGCGCCGGTGCTGCGGCGGAAGATGGGCCAGAGGGCGGCGCGCGTGGTGGTGCCGTTGCGCATGGACCAGCCGTAGATGGGAAAGAGGAACCAGCCCAGGCGGTCCTGGAGGAGGCGGTTGCTGATGTTGCCGTAGATGGGAAAGAGGGCGCGGTGGCTGGTGGCGGGGTCGCCGGTGTTGTTGGAAAAATAAAGGGGCCAGATGTCGAACTGGTTGTCAGCGGGGTGCTCCGCGGAGGGGCGCGTGGGGGGGCCGTGTTCGTGGTTGATGAGCGTGAGGATGTCCCAGCGGCAGCCGTCGTCTTTCACGGCGCGCCAGTTGAAGAGGGGGTAAAGGATGTGGAGTTGGACGAGGCGTCCGCCGGCATCGCGTTTTTCGACGTAGAAGGGGCGGAGGCCGCGCGCGACGACCGCGCCGTCGTCAAAGCGCGGGCGCGCGGCAAGTGGCTGGCGAAAGAGGAGCCGGGGGAAAGGGCTGAAGGGCGGACGGGCGGAGGGGCTGAAGGTGGCGGCGGGGTTGGGGGCGGTGTGGGGGGGGGGGGCGGCG
>JAISGL010000119.1 GCA_031263125.1 Opitutaceae bacterium
TGCGCCTGCCCGCCGGCCCGCGCCTCATCAGCAATGTAGTGCCGAAAACGTAGCAAAAAAAATGTCAACCCCTTGTCTGTCAACAATCGCACTTCTTGAACTGCGGAACTCGGGCTAACCTTGAGAATTGATTTTTTTGCATATGATTTCCTTATGACGCAACTCGCTCAAACCAACAATCCAATTGCCACAAAAAACACAAAAAGGGCGTTGTGTGCTTTCGGTCATCAACAGAGCGCCTATAGGCGCTGCGGTCTCCTTTCTTGCAAAATCATATTTTGCCGGAAACCGGTTCGCGGCGCTTATAAGCGCCCGGAAGATTACCGTATGCGAGGAGGCTTTTTTTGTGTTTTTTGTGGCGATTGGATTGTTGGTTTGAGCCTGTTCCTTTGGTTGCGGCTTCGCCGCGCTGCGTAACATCAGTTATGAATATATTGGTAATTCGAAGCGAATTTTCACGTGTTGTGGGATACTGGGCTGTACCAGGCAGCGGCTTCGCCGTGGCTACTTTTCGCAATCACACTCTACCGTGACATCAAATTGTCAGATCAGTTTTGCCGATGCGGTGTCGGTGTAGAGCGTGGCGTTGGGGTGCAGGCGGAGGATTGACGCGGGGCACTTTGTCGTGATTGGGCCGCACAGGGTGGCGCGGACGGCTTTTGCCTTGAGCGGGCCGGGGACGTGGATGCTGAGCCGGCGCGCGCGACGGAATACACTGATGGTGAGGCTGAGCGCATACCGGGGGACGTCGGCGAGCGCGGGGAAGCAGCCGTCGTTGACTTGCTGCCGGCGGCAGGCGCGGTCGAGTTCGACTTGCTTGATAAGCTCGGGGTCCTCGAAGTCGGCGACCGGGGGGTCGTTGAAGGCGATGTGGCCGTTTTCACCGATGCCCATGCAGATGAGGTCGATTGGTTTTTCGGCGAGGAGGCGCGCGTAGGAGGCGCAGGTTTCGGCGATGTCGGGGGCGTCGGCCTGGATGGGGTTGAACTTGCCGACGCGCACGCGGCTGAGGAGGTGTTCGTTGAGATAGTGGCGGAAACTTTGCGGCTGCGTGGCTTTGAGGCCCACGTAGTCGTCCATGTGAAAGGCGGTGACTTTTTTCCAGTCAAAGGCGGTGGCGCCGGTTTTCGAGGCTTCGATGAGCGCGGCGAGAAATTCGTCTTGCGAGGGGGCGCACGCGAAGATGACACGGGCGCGGCCTTGCGCGCCGATGGCGTCGCGGATGGCGGCGGCGGCGGCGTGTGCCGCGGCACGGCCCAAGGCGGCGCGGGTCGGGTGTGTTTCGACCGCGAGGCGTCCATAGGTGTTGTAGGTGGATGCGTGTGTTTTCTTTTTCATGGTGATGCGTGATTTGAAATTCTTTTTTTTGACCGCGGATGGCGGGGGTGCGGGCGCGGATGGGTGGGGGGCGGTTTCCGGTGTTTGGGGGTTGTCCTTGAATATGGTTTTTTTCGAACCGGGCGAGGCTTCGCTTCGTCAGCAGGCTTGGCAGCCTGCGCTACATATGTGCTGCGTAACATCAGTTACTCACTCTCTCCCTCTCTGCTTCCCGTCAGCGTGCGAAGACTGGCGGGGCGGGCGCGGGCGTCCATGCCGGGTCGAGCACTTGCTGAATCGCTCCCGCCGGACAGGCATAACCATACACCCGCCCCGACCTGACTTTGAGCGTGCCCAGATGCATCGCCACCACGCGGCCTTGCGCCGACAACACCGGGGCGCCGGCCGCGCCGCCCAGGTCGGCCTTGTCGTTATCGCACAGGTAGCGGAACTCGTTGGGCGCCGCCGACACGATGCGGCCTGGCTCCATACCGGTGATTTGCGTGCCGGCGTATTTGAGCAGTATCCATATGCGGTCCCCCGCCAGCGCCGGCGCCGGGTCCAGTTGCAAGGCCGGTGGCAGCCCCGCCTCGGGCGGCAGCGCAAACAGCGCGAGGTCGCGCTCCGAGCCGCGCTGGTCGGAGGGCCGCGCGTCCGCGATGAACACATAGGGACGGGCCAGCACGACCACGCGGGGATCGGTGCAGGACACGCCGGCCAGCGCCATGACGATGCGGGAGATGTCCATGGGCTTCAGTTGCGCGTCGAGGCCGGCGGCGGGGCCGAGGAGGGAGTGGCTGGTGACGAGATAGTGGAGATTGGTCCGGGGGTCGCGCAGGCGGAAGGCGGTGCCGGCGCTGATCGGGAAATCGGGGGTGAGAAAGACGGGGCGGAAAAGCACGTTGGGCGGCACTTGGGGTGTCGCGATTGCCGCCGGTGGCGCGGGTGCGTCCGGCGTGTCCGGCGTGTCCGGCGTGTCCGCGAAGAGCCGCGGTGGCAGGGCCGGCAGCGAAGCAAGGACAAACAAGCACAGGATGGCGCGACGCATGGGAGGGATGGAGGGAGTGAGGGAATGAGGGAATGAGGGAGTGGAGGAATGAGGGGGAATATCAATAGTTCCATTATCTTGGGCTTTTGAAGATTCGCCCTGCCAAAGTATGAATATTTTCAGCTATTTGAATCTGTAATATTAAACTTGAGCATTGATTTTTTTGCGTACGATTTCCCTATGGCGCGACTCGCCCAAACCAACAATCCAATTGCCACGAAAAACACTCTACGGGGTTTGGTGAATGGCCTGACAAAAAGGGCGTTGTGTGTTTGCGATCATCAACAGAGCGCCTATAGGCGCTGCGATCTCCTTGCCTGCAAAATCATATTTTGCCGGAAACCGGTTCGCGGCGCTTATAAGCGCCTGGGAGACGTCGTATGCGAGGAGGTTTTTTTGTGTTTTTTGTGGCCATTGATGGTTTGGGAAAGGTTGGTTTTTGAACAGAAGGCAACGAAGGGAACAAAGATATTAAAGTAACTTGGAAACATATAAATATTAACGCGTGGAAAAACAGAATTGGTTTCAAACGTGTTTAATATCTTTGTTTCCTTCGTTTCCTTCTGTTCAAAATAATGGTTCGGTTTTGTTTTACCGCGAAGGGAAGAAATTTTTAACCGCAGATGGACACAGATAAACGCAGATGTCGGAATTGTCGGCGGGGGTTTATCCGGCGGATTATGCTGATTGGTTTTCGTGAACATTGGTTTTTGAAATGATTGGTTTGGTATCTGTGTTTATCTGCGTTCATCTGCGGTTGAATTTAAAGGTTCGGTTTGTTTAGCCACGGATGAACTTGGCGCGACGACGTCGCAACCAAAGATGGAATGATTATTAACTGATGTTACGCGGCAGCGCCTGGGAGCGTGGGCATCTTTGCCCGCGATGCGTTTTCGAAATACAAGAAGCGGGCGCACGGCGTTAGCGGATGCACGGCGTTTCGCGGGCAGAGATGCCCGCGCTCCCAGGGACGGACTTCGTGTTGTCCTCGCCCAATCGCGAGGGTCAGGTTTGGTTGGTCGTGGAAGAACACAGCGGCGCCTTTTGAATCGGCCTTCGCACGACATCAGTTATTTTTTCGCGGACGCGAGGATTGCCTCGACGCGATTGATGATGCCTTCGACGGGCCAGAGGCGGCCCATGCCTTCGTAGCCGCAGGCGAGCATGCCTTTCTCGGGGCCGATGAAATCGACGCCGCGCGCCTTCAGCGTGGCGACGTTGGCGGCGGTGGCGGGATGCGTCCACATTTTGCCGTTCATCGCGGGCGCGATGAGAACCGGGGCGCGGCACACGAGATACATCGACGCGAGGTAGTCGGGCGCGAGGCCGCTGGCGAATTGCGCGATGACGTCGGCGGTGGCCGGCGCGACGAGCATGAGGTCGGCTTTGTCGGCAAGCTCGATGTGGCCGGGCTGCCAGCCGTTGCCTTCGTCCCAGAGATCGGCGGCGACGGGGTTGCGCGCGAGTGTTTGCAGCGTGAGCGGCGTGATGAATTTTTGCGCGGCGGCCGTCATGACGGGGTAAATGTCCGCGCCGCGCTTGCGCAACTGGCTCGTGAGATCGGCGGCCTTGTAAGCGGCGATGGAGCCGGTGATGCCAAGGATGATTTTTTTGCCTTTGAGCGCGGGCGCGGGAACGGCGGCGGATGCGGGAACGGATGTGGCGGCAGGCTTTGTCATGCCGGATAATCAAACAGCGGGCAGACGTGGCCGCAAGCGGGTTTCGGTTGCGCGGTTTCAGTTGCGCGAGTCCAGCCCCAGTTCCTTCGAGAAAAACGTGTACACGAGCGCATCGTGATAAATGCGGCGGATTATATTGCCGGTGTTGCCATGGCCGCCGTCGGTTTCTTCAAAGAAGAGTATGTCGTGACCAAGCGCTTCCATCAACGCGGCCATTTTGCGGGCGTGGCCGGGATGGACGCGATTGTCGTTGGAAGAGGTCGTGAAGAGGACGCGCGGATATTTAGCCTCCGCGGCGGGTTTCACGTTTTGATACGGGGAGAATTTTTTAAGAATATCCCACGACTGTTGCCGCCCGGGATCGCCGTATTCGGGGATATTGGCGGTGCCAGAGCCTTTTGTCATCGTGACATAGCGGCGCATGTCGAGAAGCGGCGATTCACATGCGGCAGCGCGAAACAATTCCGGATGCTGCGTAAATGAAACGGCCATGAGAAGCCCGCCACTGGAAATCCCCCTGATGCCGAGGTGTTCAGGAGAAGTGATTTTACGTTCGATCAAATCCTGTGCGACGGCGGCAAAATCATCGAAGGTGTTCTGGCGGTTTTTCCCATGCCCGCCTTCGCGCCACGCCACCCCAAACTCGCCGCCGCCGCGCACGCAGGCATACACATGGGCGCCGCCGCGTTCGAGCCAGCATTTCCCAAGGTCGGGCAGGTATTCCGGCAATTTGAAATGCCCGTAGGCCCCATATCCCTCAAGAATCGCCGGCGTGGAACCATCGGCGCGAAAGTTTTTCGGCGTCACCAAAAAATACGGGATGCGCGTGCCGTCCCTGGATATTGCTTCGTGGCGATGAGCCTCCATGCCGGTCGCATCGAAGAGCGCGGGCATTTGTTTTATAATTTCGCAACCCGGCTTCCCGACGGTGACACGCATGTGTTTTGGCGGGACAAGATAATCCTGCATGGCCACCAATATATCATCAGTTGCGCCGGCATCTTCCGCGATGGCATCAACGCGTCCGGATGATACAGGCGCGTCCACCGCGACGGCTGTCCAGAGGCCGTCGTCTTCGCCAAAACGAAAGGCGTGATAGCGCCGGCTGATGTCGTCGAGCAGGGAAATGATACAGTGGTTTCGCGTGAAAAAACAGCCGGGCAGAGGGGTGTTTGCATCGGCGCGCAGAAGTTCGGTGAACTCGCATTTTCCCGCCAGGAAAGCATCCATGCTTCCGGCGATTACCGAGTTTTTCGGGTAGGTTATCAATCTGTTTTGTTTCACGCTCCAGGTGGTCCAGTCCATCGGCAACCGGAGGATGATTTGTTTTTTGAAGCAGGCGAACTGGCTGCCCGGGGGTATGGCAAGCGCCTTGGGGATTCCATCGCGAAGGATGCAGACCGAACCCGTGGACGTGGTTTCACCGGCCAGATTTATTATAAAAATCCCGCCGCCTTCCTGGCGCACGTAAACGCCCCCGCGGGATTTTTCGCCCTCGAAAATTTTTTGAGCATCGGAGAGCGGCGTGCCGCGTTTCCATTCCTTTAGAACGCGCGAGGTGCCGTTTTGATTGAGCGAATCCGGGCCAAAGTCGGTGGCTACAAAAAGCGCATCCACCGTGCGCCATGATACTCTGGTCAGGGCCTCCGGCAGCACAAAGCCGCCGTTTTCCGCGGGAATAAATGTTTTTGTTTTCAAATCAAACTCGCGGACAACACTGGCGTCCGCACCGCCGCGCGAAAGCTGGACAAGCGCCCGATCCGTGCCGGCGGGTCCCATAATGGCGCCGCCCCATGTCCAATTTTCTTTTTCGTGCGCGGCAAGAGCATCCAAATCCAGGATGGTTTCCCATGCAGGATTGTCGTTAATAAAATCGGAGTGTTGCGTGCGGCGCCAGATGCCGCGCGTGTGTGCGCGCGTCTGGCAGAAGTTGTAATCAAAATCACCATGCCGGCTTATATTCGGCCATTTCTCCAGTGCATCGGCATTGTCCAGAAGCGCGGTGCGCAGAGTTTCAAAAACATGTGACGCCTCGAATTCATGCGCGGTGATGGCGTTGTGCTCGCGCACCCAGGCAAGCGTTTCATCCGCGTCGTTGTTTTCAAGCCAGAGGTAATTGTCCTTTGGCGTATCAGCATCGTCGGTGGGCGCAATTTTTTCCGGTGTCCGGCGCATCGGGAAGTCCTTGGCGAATGTGGTTTCTTCCGAAAGCGCGAGATTTATCGGGACGTCGCGGGAAAGAAGCGGTGTGGAGCGGATATTGCGAGGGCCTGGCGCCGCCGTGTCTTTTGCCGTCAGCGAAACCGTGGAGGAAAAAAGAGGCGCGGCGTCTGAAACCGTGCCCGAAAACACAGTGGGAGCCTGGGTGGACTGGGCTTGTGCAACTGGATGGACGCAGGCAAACGCGCTCAGTATGAGCGCGGCAGTGATTGCACCGAATGGGCCGGGGTTGCGCATGACAAATGAAACTGCACCCGCATACCGGGTATGTCAGTATTTTTATGACGCGGAGGAATTTTTTGGCAGGGCGGTCCCGCCGAGGCCGCCCTGCCAAAAACTGGATGCCGCGTAATATCAGTCAGTATTACGCCCGCTTCCGCTTTATTTTGCCAGGCCGAGTTCTCTGGCAAAGAAGGTGTAAAGCAGCGCGTCCAGGTATATGCGCCCGCTCACGTTGGCTGCGCCGGCATGTCCGCCATCGGTGTTTTCATAATACAGCACATCGTGACCCTGCTCTTGCATGCGCGCGACCATCTTGCGGGCGTGCGAGGGATGAACACGGTCGTCGTTCGTGGCGGCGGTAAAAAGCACGCGCGGATACTTTATTTCAGAGGCGGGTTTGATATTTTGGTAAGGCGAATATTTTTTTATATAATCCCAGTCCTTTTGGATGTCGGGATTGCCATACTCGGAAACAAGGCCCAGTCCGTTGAAAAATTTGGTGAACCGGCGCATGTCGAGCACCGGAGACTGGCAGACAACGGCTTGATATAATTCGGGATGTTGCATAAATGCGACCGATACAAGAAGGCCGCCGTTGGAGTCACCCATGATACCGAGACGCCCGGGGGAGGTTATTTTCCGGGCGATCAAATCCTGCGCGACCGCGGCAAAATCATCGAAGGAGTTCTGGCGGTTTTCACGGGCGCCGCCGCGCGCCCACTTTGCACCGAATTCCCCGCCGCCACGCACGCAGGCGAAGACATAGGCGCCGCCGCGCTCAAGCCAGCATTTGCCAAGCCCGGGTGAATATGAAGGCATGTGTGCTTTGCCAAACCCGCCGTAACCATGGAGAATCACCGGCGTGCCGCCGTCGGCGCGAAAATTTTTCGGCGTCACTAAAAAATAGGGGATGGCGGCGCCGTCCTTGGATATGGCATTATAACGATGTATTTCCATGCCGGTGGAATCAAAAAGGGCGGGGCATTGTTGCAGCACTTCACCGTGTGGCTGGCCGAGGGTGAGAAGCGTGAGTTTTGGAGGATTTATATAATCATGAGTGGCGATCATCACATCATCGAACGCAATACCTCCCAGGGAGCGAATCATTGTCGTGCCAAGTTCAGGCACAGGCACTTCAATACGATTCCATGTCCCATCCGCTTTGCTAAAACGCCATGCGTAAATTTGGACATGAAGGTTTTCCATCCGGTATGCCAGGTAATGTGTTTTCGTGCGGGTGCAATCGGCCAGTGGCTTGTCATCCTCACCTTCAAGGAGCGTGACAAAGTCACGGTCGCCCGCCATGAACCTGTCGAAATCCATGGCAAGTATTGAATTTGGGGAATAGGCGGCGATCTGCCGCCGCTTTGCATCCCAGACAGTCCAGTGTCGCAGGGGATGCAGAATAATTTGTCCGTCGTAATATTCAAATTTCACACTCTCGGGCAAATCCAGCTTCCGCCATGTTTCGTCTTGCAGCACGTAGCCCAAGGCTTCGTGATTTCCCCCGGTGCGCGTGCGGCGGCGTATGACAAACTCGTGCCCGTCAACATACACAGCCTGCACGCCCGCCTCCGTTTTGGGTCCTTCAAAGAGTGTTTCAGCCGAGGAAAGTGGCGTGCCCCGTTTCCATTTTTTCATTACACGGGGATAATTGGAATGGGTGAGTGTTTCAGGGCCAAAATCCATGGAAACATAAAGCGTATCGGGGTCGCGCCAGTCCACGTCGCTTTTTGCCTCGGGAACAACAAAGCCTCCGGCGTCGGGCGGCACGAAGCTTTTCGTCTTCAGGTCGAACTCCCGCACCGTCCGGGCGTCAGCGCCACCTTTCGACAAGTATATAAGCATTCTATCGGTTTGCGGCGTGCGGTCATCGGGAGCGCACATGCTTATTCCCTGCATGGTCCAGTTTTCATTTTCAGCGGCGGCAAGCGCATCAAAATCAAGAACCGTTTCCCAGGCGGATGAAGATTTGCGCATTGCATCAGGTGTTATGCGGCGCAAGACACCGCGCACGTGCTCATGATTTTTCAAAAAATGATAATAAAAACCGCCAATCCGGGAAATAATGAGCGTGTCCGACGCGGATGCAGCGATGTACACAAGCCCGTCGCGCAGCTTCTGAAAGTCAGGCGAGGATTCGAGTTCGCGGACAGTGACGGCATTTTGTTCGTGTACCCATGCAAGCGGCTTTTTGCCCGTGAGGTCTTCGAGCCAGAGACAGTCATCCCTTGGAGTATCCGAATCGTCCGTGGGCGTCAGGATTATACGTTTGGGGGCCGTGTTTGATGCCGGCCGTTTGGGGCGGGTTTTGCGCAATGATGGAAGAGGCGGAAGGGGATCGGTCAGCGAACTTGTCGGGGAAATCAGCGGTTGTGCCTCAAAGGATGGAAGTGGTTGCGCGCACACCAAGATGGGAAACGCGGAAAAGATCACGGCGATAACAATCATATGCGATGATGAGCCGGAGGAGCAGAGTCTGGGCATGTCATGTGAGATTGCGTGAGAAGTCCGAAGTGTCAGTATTTTTATGGCGCCGGCAATTATGCGGACTGGAACTTTGGCCCGTGAAATGTATCATTTGTGACATGCTGAATAAAACAGTGATCGTCACGGGCGCGTCGTCGGGAATCGGCGGGGCGATTGCGCGGAGGCTGGCGCGCGGCGGAGCAAACGTGATTGTGTTTGCGCGGCGCGCGGAACGGCTTGCGGCACTTTGCGCGGAGATCGACCCGCAGGGCGCGCGTTCGCTCGCGGTGGCGGGCGACGTGACCGTGGCCGCGGATCGCGAGCGGCTTGTGCGCGCGACGCTGGAGAAATTCGGGCGCATCGACGGTCTCGTGAACAACGCCGGATACGGCCAGCGCGGGCCGATCGAGCGGATTCCGCTGGAGGCGTTGCGCGCGAATTTTGAAACCAATGTGTTTTCACTCGTGGCGCTCACGCAGCTCGTCGCCCCGGTGATGCGCGCGCAGGCGCGGCTGGGGCGCGATGGCTGCGGAAAGGACGGCGGGCGCATTGTGAACATCGGCTCGGTGGCGGGAAAAATCACGCGTCCGATGTCGGCGGCGTATGATTCGACGAAGTTTGCGCTCGAGGGAATCACGGACGGGTTGCGCGGGGAATTGAAGCCGTTCGGGATTGATGTGACGCTGGTGCGTCCGGGGTTTATTCGCACGGAGTTCGGGCAGGTGGCGGACGTGGCGTCGGAGCGCGTGCTTTCGCCGGAGGGCGCGGGGCCGTATGCGCCGTATGTCGGCGATTTTCAGGCGAAGCGCGCAAAATTGCGGCGCGTGGCGGGCGTGCCGGACGATATTGCGCGGCTCGTCGGGAAGGCGTTCACGGCGCGCAGGCCGCGCGCGTATTACAACGGGCCGATGCACGCGAAGTTTTTTCTGTTCTTGAAATGGCTGCTGCCGGCGCGCGTGATGGATTGGGCGTTGCGTATGAAAAAAAACGCGGGGCGGCGGGTGTGACACTGGGGCGAAGCCGCGCCGTCACGCCGGGCGGCCAGAGTGCGGGTGGTCAAAGTGCGGGCGGACGAAGTGCGGGCGGCCGAAGTTGAGTGTTGCGGATGCGCGCCTTGCTGCGGCAGTTTTTCCGCATCATGCCCATCACGCCACAGGAAGCGCTTCAGCGCACCATCGAGCATCGCGAGATTTTTCACGACGAGATGCTGCATCTCATGCGCATGATCATGCGCGGCGAGATGTCGCCCGTCATGGCGGCGGCGATCATCACGGGGCTGCGCGTGAAAAAGGAAACCGTCGGCGAGATCACGGCGGCGGCGCAGGTGATGCGCGAGTTCGCCAATCGCGTGGAGGTGCCGCACGACGAAAACTTTGTCGATATCGTCGGCACGGGCGGCGATGGTTCGAACACGTTTAATATTTCAACAGCCACGATGTTTGTCGTCGCGGCGGCGGGCGCGCGCGTGGTGAAGCATGGCAACCGCGGCATCTCCAGCAAGTCGGGCAGCGCGGACGCGCTCGAGGCGCTTGGCGCGAACATCATGCTCAACCCGGCGCAACTCGCCGCGTGTCTGCGCGAGACGGGCATGTGTTTCATGTTCGCCCCGAACCATCATCCGGCGATGAAAAACGTGGGCGCCGTCCGCAAGGAGATGGGCGTGAGGACGATTTTTAATATTCTCGGGCCGCTCACAAATCCGGCGGGCGCGCCGAACCAGTTGATGGGCGTGTTTCACCCGGACTTGGTTGGCATCCTGGTACGCGTGATGCAGCGGCTCGGCGCGAAGCACGTGCTCGTCGTGCACGGGCTGGATTGCATCGACGAGGTTTCGCTCGGCGCGTCGACGTTGATTGGCGAGTTGAGGGACGGCGGGGTGCGCGAATACGAAATCCATCCGGAGGATTTTGGCATCGCGATGGCGGGGAAGCGCAATTTGAAAGTGAGCGACCCCGAGGAATCGCGCGGGATGTTGCTGGCGGTTTTGGAAAACAAGCCGGGCGCGCCGCGCGAGACCGTCGTGCTCAACGCCGGGGTCGCGCTCTACGCGGCAAACAAAGTGCCGGATATTCAAAGCGGCGTCGCGTGCGCGCGCGAAGTCATCGAAAACGGCGCGGCGCGCGCGAAGGTCGACGAGTTTGTGCGCGTGACGAAGCGGCTGGCGGGCGGCGCGGCGTAGGCGAAACACGGGCATCTTGCCCGTGTTTCGGGAGAGGCACGGGCGGGACGCTTGCGCCGGGGCCGGAACGGGAGCGATGCAGGCGCGGGGTGCGGGCGCGGAGGCGCGAGGCGCGGAGGCGGAGGCGGTGCGTGAGCGGAGCGCGGAGGTGGTGTGGGCGCGAGGCGCGGGCGCGGGGTGCGGGCGCAGGGCGCGGAACGCGGGCGGTGCGGGCGGCGCTTCGCGCCGTCCATGGGCTGGAAGCCCATGCTACGTCAAACCGGCGGCTTCGCCGTCGGCGGGCGGGACGCCCGCGTGCCCAGGATTTTCTTTCTCGTTCTCGGGGGAAAAATTGTTCTCATTCTTTGCTTCCAAAACATGTCTCCCTTTTTCGCCACTCTTTTGACGGGCCTGGTTTTTATCGCGATCGGCGTGCCGTTGCTCGTCAGCAATCCGCTGGTCGTCACGACCATCAAGGCCATGCCGCGCTCGCCGGCTGCGACGGCGTTGTTCTGGGGCGCGGGTTCGCTCTGGTTTTTGCACGTGGTGTGGAATCTGCCGACCGCGGACCTGGTGATTTTCGAAACATCAAAACCCCTGGCTGTGTTTTTCGCGGTGATCGCGGTGGCGGCATTTTATTATGTGCCCGATTTTCTGGCGATCCGCGGGCTGTCGGTGATCACGCTGCTCGGCGCGTGGGAAATATTGATGGGCACTTTCGGCGAATACGGCTGGCTGCTCGTCGGGAAAGCGTGCGTCTACATCGCAATCGTGCTGGCAATCTATTTCGGCTGCGTGCCGTACAGGGCGCGCGATTTCATACAATGGCTTTTCAACCGGGTGCGGCGCGCCCGTGCGCTCGGCGCGCTGTTACTGGCCTGCGGGTTGCTGCTCGCGGGGATGGCGTTCGCCCGTTGATGCAAAAACAAAATCCGCGCAAGCGCCTCAATGATGCCTGAAAAATCCGCGAACCAGTCCAGGCAAACCGGCACAACGCCGGCTGTGCTGCTGGTCATCGCGGGCGCGGCGGGGTCCGGGAAATCGACATTGTGCGAGCGGCTTGTGACGGTGCATCCGGAGTTCTCGCGAGTCGTGACATGCACGACCCGCCCGCCACGTCCGGGCGAGCGCGATGGCGTGCATTATCATTTTCTCGCGGACGCGGAGTTTGACGCGAAGCTCGCCGGCGGTGAGTTTCTGGAGTGGGCGTGGGTTCACAAGATTTACCGTTACGGCACGCTTGCCCCGTCGGTGTTGGAACCGCTCGCGCAAGGTCGCAGCCTTGCGATCAACATCGACGTGCAGGGCGTGGAAAACTTTCGCAAGGCCGCGCAAACGCACGCGCTTCTCGCGCGTCACATGGCGACGATTTTTATCGACGTGCCGATGGAGGAACTGCGCCACCGCATGCATCTGCGCGGGCATGATGACGACGGGGAAATCGAGCGCCGCATGCAAACCGCCAGGCGCGAAATGCTGGAGGCGCACAAGTTTGATTACCGGATAAAGAGCACGACGCGCGACAGGGATTTCGCCGCGTTGATCGCGGCGTGGCACGATGCGTGCGCGCGGATAGCCGGCGGAGGCGGATAGTTCTGCTTTGTCAACATTCCCCGCCATTTTGAGCGGTGGTGCTGAAGCAAGCCGGAGGCTTGAGGAGCCGCTGCAAACAACAGGAAAAGCATTTTAAGAAGCTGATGTTACGCGACCGACGGGATTTTGCAGCGCAGGCTGCCAAGTCTGCTGACGAGGCAAAGCCTCGCCCTGTTTGAAAAAAACGAGCACACGGCGGTGCGCGGCAGGCAAAGCAGGCTTGGCAGCCTGCGCTACGGGAGGTCTGACAAAATGGCCGCATGACAGGTCAGGGACCCGGCTGAAATGAATTTGCCAAAGAAAGGCGGAAGCGCACCGGTTTGCGCAAATGGTTCCCG
>JAISGL010000188.1 GCA_031263125.1 Opitutaceae bacterium
TTATCTCTGGCAAGCCTCCGGCTTGCCCCGGCGCTACCGCTAAAAAGCAAGGAATATTACCAACTGATATATTCAAAAGAACGTATGCGAATTATCACGCGTTATGGGATATTACCCTGCACCTCCCCAACTCCGCATCCCGAAAAAATCCCGCCAAAATAAGTTCGTCAGCCCTGTTGACGACTTTGCTAATGTGACCGCTTTCGACGACCACATGGATTCCAATCTCCAGCTTGCAACCATCGCCGCCACGGGTTTCACCGTCGCGTTTTTCCACGCGGCCATCCCGACTCACTGGCTGCCTTTCGTGCTCGTGTCGCGCGCGCGCGGCTGGTCGCGCGGCAAAACCCTCCTCGTCGCACTCTTCGCCGGACTCGGCCACGTCCTCGTCACAACACTGTTCGGCCTCGCAATCGCCTGGCTCGGCTTTGAACTCGACGAGCACCTCGGCCACGCCTTCTCGTGGATCATCGGCGGCGCGCTGCTGTTGGTCGGACTTTTTTATCTCTGGCGGCAATTCCGCGGCAAAGGCGTCTGCCATCACCACGTGCCCGAAACCGCGCACAAACCCAGCGAGCACTGCGGTCACGAAGGCGAGCACGACCACAGCCATTGGGAGGAGGAATTGACCCAAAGCGCCCTCGCCACCAAACGCAAAAGCGACTGGGCCGCCATCTCCGGCCTCTTCGTGATGCTCACGCTCTCGCCCTGCGAAGGCTTTTTGCCCGTGTATCTCTCGGGCGTGCAATTCGGCTGGCGCGGTTTTGTCATATTGAGCGCCATCCTCGCCATCGGCGCGCTCGCCGGCATGCTCCTGTTCACCTTGCTGACGCTGGTCGGACTGGAGCGCGTAAACCTGAAACGCCTCGAACGCTGGGAAGCCGGCATGCTCGGCATCCTTTTTTGCACGCTGGGGATTCTGTTTATCATAATCGAAAGCGGGCACCACCACTGAGCGTGAACGAATCTCGCGTGAACGAATTCCCCGACAAAGCATCCTTCCGGCGCGACCTCCTCGCGTGGTATCGCGCAAACGCGCGCGTGCTGCCGTGGCGCACCGCGCCGACGCTCTACAAAACCGTCGTCTCGGAGTTCATGCTCCAGCAGACGCAGATAAAAACCGCCCTGCCCTATTTCGAACGCTGGATGCGCGAACTGCCCGGTTTCGCCGCGCTCGCCTCCGCGACCGAAGCGCGCGTGGTCAAACTCTGGGAAGGTCTTGGCTACTACACCCGCGCCCGCAATCTCCACAAACTCGCCCGCGCCATCGCCGCGCTCCCCAGGCCGCCGCGCACGCCCGAAGCGTGGCTCGCACTCCCCGGCGTCGGCCCCTACACGGCGGCGGCGATCACGAGCATTTCATTCGGCGCGCCGGCGGCCTGTGTCGACGGCAACGTCGTCCGCATCCTCGCCCGCCTCACGGCCAACGACACCGGGTTTCGCGACTCCGCAAGCGCCGCAAAATATTTTGCCCCGCTCGCGAACGCCCTCATCGGCACGACGAATCCCGGCGACCACAACCAGGCCATGATGGAACTCGGCGCAACGGTGTGCCTGCGGCAAAATCCCTCGTGCATCATCTGTCCCGTGCGCGCCCATTGCGCAGCCGCGCGCATGTCCGCCCCGGAAACATTTCCGCGGCTTGCGGCAAAAAAAATCGAAGGGCAAAAAATCGCGCGCATCTGGGTGCTGGATGCAAAACGCACCGCCGTCCTGCTCCACCGCGCGGCGCCATCCGCGCGCCGGCTGGCCGGAATTTTTGAACTGCCCGCGCCGGAAAATCTCGGCCTCTCCGAAAAAGACATCGCCGCGAAGCACGCAAAAAAAATCACCGAGCAGAAACGCAGCATCACGCGCTACCGGATAACGGAAATCTTTTTCGAACTGTCACCCGGCGCCGCGTTGCGCAAACGCATGGCCGCCCAAATCGCCGGCTCCAACGGCACGCTGCACTGGGTGCCGTTGGGCGAGTTGCCGCGCGTCACCCTTTCCGGCCCTCACCGCCGCATCGTGGACGCGCATTTCGCGAAAGAGTGAACCAGCCGGGGAGGGGCGGCAAAGCGAGACGAGGCGAGGCGAAGGTGAGTCGAGGCGAGATAAGGCGAAGGTGAGGTGAGGCGAAGCGAGGTGAAGGTGAAGGTGAAGGTGAAGGTGGCGCCAACTCCCATGCCGGAGGGTGCTTCCGCACACACAAATGCGTGCCCGGTTTCAACCGCCGTATGCGGAAAACCGCACGTACAGTGGTGTGGTGTGGTGTGAGATTCCCGCGGGGCACAAATCCCGGCGGGGCGACTCGATCCGGGGAAAAGGCATCCGCATTTGTCACGTGATCTTTTCCCTGCGTTTTTTCGCTGCGGACTGCGTGATCCCGAGATAATTTTCACGGGTTGAAACCCTGCGTCCGCTTTTGCGTTCGAGATCGCGGCGCGCCTCGCCGGCGACGGAGCCGCCGTCCTGCGCCGCGGTCTTGTTTTCCTCGATCCCCTGTGCGTCGCGATTGCGCGCGATTTCCGTGGTCGATGCCTCGCCGAGCATCGAAAAAATGAGTTCGAGATCGGTCATGTGATCGCGGAGGTTTTCGCGTTTCAGCCCTTTGAAACTGGCGTAATCGGCCGGTGTCATGCCGAAGGTCGCCTTGGAAATCTCGGCGGTGAGGATGGCGTATTCGCGCTGTTCCCTGACGCCGCGTTTTTTCCATTCGTCGGTAAGCTCGTCGCGAATGGCGATGGAGCGCATGCGCTTTTCGATCCAGTCGTCGGAATATCCCTTGGCTTTGTAGATGGCGCGCACGCGTTTCGATGCGATTTCGGGGTTCTCTATTTCCTGGATGCGTTCGTAGCCGACGCGCGCCAGCCAGCGCTTAAACGGCTCGGCCTTCGGGCTGGGAATGGATTGGATAAGGCGGAAAATGCCTTCGGTGTTCCAACACTGGAGGAGTTGGCGTCCGCCCGCAGTTTCGAAGGGCAGACCAAGGGGGGGTACAAATTGTACCCCCCCTTTGAAGGTCTCGGCAAAGGCAGTGTCGCGTTGGCGAAGGCGTTTGAGGTATTGGGACGGATCAACGGAATCGGTAAGCGCGACAATGATGTCGGTGATGACAAACCACCATTCGTCATTGTGAATGGTGCGGCGGATTTCCTTGCGTTGGAAGAGGGCGATTTTGGAGGACATGAGGATTATCAGGTTGCAGTTTGTTTGGAAGCGAGTGCTCGAACATGGAGTCTGCGAATGTCATTTGCAAATTGTTTCAATTCGGCTTCCGAAAATTTGTGGCTGCGTGCGGCGCGGAAAAATGCAGGGAGCGCCTTCTACAGTATTTCGTCCCCGGCCATGTCGGGCGGCAGTTCTTTGCGCTGGAGCGCGACTTCATCAATGAGTGCGAGTTTCTCAGCGCCGGTGAGGTGCGACCCCGAGCGCCAAAGCGGTGCGGGGACGCTTCAAGCTGTCCTGCAATCGAACCGCCTCCCGTGCGGCGGTAGCTCCTTGTTTTACCGCAATGCGGGGTGACGTAAATCGCCGTGCCACACCTTGCAGATTGACGATGGGCGAGAGCGAGGGTTTGTTGGTGGCATGAAAGCCATGAAAAAGGCCGCAAAAAAGGCAACGAAAAGGCCCGTCGAGACAATCGATCAGGTCGCCGCGCGGCTGCGCGGCCAATATCGAAAACACACACCGGAACAACGCGAAATCTACGGCGGGGAACCAAGCGAAGGCACCATTATGGGGGAGTGGATTCGCGCGCAGTGCAATGGCAGAACCCGCGAACAACGCCGCGCCGGGGCGCTTGGCGCAATGGCCCTTATCCACGGTAAAGAAGCTGCCGTGGCGAATCATGAAACCTCAATCCTTTGCGGTTGATACAAATTTTCTCCTCGACCTCGTTGCGCCCCATGATGACGCCCGCGATGCGTTGGATGTTATCCGGCGCCGCCTGCCCAAGGCTGGGATTATCGCAACGGACAGCGTGTTGGACGAGATCAATCACTTTGCCTCAAAACCCGGCTCCACTGTGCAGGCTGCCGTGCGCAAGGCCATGTTTCACATGTCCGGACATGGCATTCGGCCTGTCTGCCTGAGCGATTTGCAGGCCGCGCTTGCCGACTCCATAGCTGGAAAAATTCTCACGCATGGCATAGTGCCACGGACC
>JAISGL010000190.1 GCA_031263125.1 Opitutaceae bacterium
TCGCTCAGCCCGTTTGCGCCGCACTTTCCCGCCGACGCCGCGCCGTGGACATGGCTCAAGTCAATCGCCCCCGCGCTCCAGTCCGTTTTCGCCGCCACGCCCGCCCGCGCCTTTGCCACTGCCGCGCCCAACCCCGCGCCCAACCTCACGCCCAATCTCGCGCGCAACCCCGCGCCCACCTCTGCGCCCACCCCCGCGCATAACCCCGCGCTCAATCCCGGCCCGACCGCGCCGCCCCCGATTCCCCCCGGCGTGCATATCGAAGGCGACGTCGTCCTCAACCCCGGCGTGAAACTCCCCGCATACGCCACCATCATCGGCCCCGCGTGGATCGGCGCCGGCACGGAAATCCGCCCCGGTGCGTTCATTCGCGGCAACGTCATCATCGGCGCCAACTGCGTGATCGGCAACGCGTGCGAATTCAAAAACTGCCTGCTCATGGACGGCGTGCAAGTGCCGCATTTCAGCTATGTCGGCGACTCCATCCTCGGCAACAAAGCCCACCTCGGCGCCGGCGTGATCCTCTCCAACCTCCGCCTCGACCGGCAATTCGTGACCGTCCGCACGCCCGACGGCATCGTGGACACGGACCTGCGCAAACTCGGCGCACTCCTCGGTGACGCCGCCGAAGCCGGCTGCAACGCCGTTCTCCAGCCCGGCGTGATCCTGGGCAAACGCGCCCTCGTCATGCCCGCGGTGGCCTTCGCTGGTTATTTGCCGCCGGCAACCATCGCGCGCACCCGGAATCCCATCACGACGCTGCCGAGGCGGGATTGATTTTGAAACCACCGGGAGCACTTCCGTGAGCGCGGACAACGACTGCGCGCGCGCAGGAGGCGGCAAGGCTGACAGCGCGTCAGTCGGACACAAAAAACGCCTCCGGCATGATTCCCGGAGGCGGCGCATGCTGTCATGCAATGAATGCGGATGCGTTTTTCAGAACTTCCAGCCCAAGGAGACGGAAAGCGAATGAGTGGTCATCGCTTTGAACTTCAAGGTGTCGTTGTCACTGTAGGAATATTCTGTTTTGCCGACGTAAAGAAGGCGATAACCGGCATCCAGATAGAATTTCGAGGTGAAATGCCAGGTGAAGCCGACGCCGGCGCCGATGGCCGGGGCGATATCGGAGGCGGTTTCATCCCTGTTGTAGTAGCCTGAATTGCCGCTACCATTGTTCCAGTTCTCATCCTGCTTTATGTTGACACCCATTGAGTAGAAACCAAGCGCGGGCGAGAGGCGCAGTTCACAGCGCTCGGCCGGGTCGAGTTGGATGCAGTAGCTGTAGGTGGCCAGCACAGGGATTGCAGCGATGGTCGTTTTATATGACGCACTCCAACCCGTGCCAGACTCGGAGTCCGAGTAGCTGGAACCGTAAAGACCGGATTCGATTTGGACTTTGTGCTGTTTGGCGATTCTCCAGCCGAAGGCGATGGTGCCGCCGTAGAATTTTTTCAGATCGCTCGGTATGCCTTCGTCACCGGGTTCGACGTTGGCCTCTTTTAAGTCGGCGCGCATGAAACCGGCGCCGACTTCGAGATAGAAATTCGGGCTGGAGTTCTTGGGAAGGACGTAGGAGGAAGTGTCCGCCTGGGCGAACGAAATCGCGCCCGCCGTAAGCAGGCCGATGGCTGTCAGGATCGTTTTTGATATGCGTATGTTAATAGTATTCATTGATGTAGGTTTCCAACACGCCATAATGAATGGCGTATCATGTAAAAAAGCTATAATTGCATAACACCTTGCTCAAGCCTTTTTTCATATTATTTTTTTCGTGAAATTTGTGGCTTCCCCGTGGCTTCCCCGCAGATGTCAGCGGAACCCTGCCGCCCGATTATCCATCCTCACAATTTCCCCAACGCCACCAATGCGCGATGCGTCTGCACCGCGACCTGCAACACCGAATCCGTCAGCGGTTTTGCCTGCCCGTCTTTTTTTTCAGGCCGGGCCGCGCCTTCATCAGCCGCGCCTTTACCCGCCGCGCCTTCATCCGCCCCATCCTCATCCGCCTCGTCTTGCTCCGCCTCCGGTTCCGGCAACCCCTGATGCTCGCGCACCAGCACCGCCTCGTCGTAACGTTTTTTCTCCGGCTGGTGGCCGATCAACGCCGCCACCGCCACGCCCTTCGCAATCGCCTCGCACGCCAGCCGGTCATCCTCCGCCGAACCCGCCGCCTTCACGTCCGTCGGCACGCCCGCCGCCTCCGGCGCAATGATCAGCACGCCCGGCGCCGCATTATCCGGCAATCCCGCCCCCAGCGTGAACGGAACAGCCGACGACGTCGCCCCGTTTATCAACACAAACCGTGCCACGCGCGCCTTCGCATCCGCCGGCGACAGCACCGACCTCAACGCCTGCGCACCCGCCACGCTGCATTTCGCCCCGCGCAAATCCAAGACAAGCGCGTTATGCTTTGCGAGCGCCGAGCGCACATCGTCCATCTGTCCGGCGGGATTTGTCACCCGAAGATAAAACAGCCCCTCGCCCAAATCCTGAAAATTTCCCGCCCCCTTCGCATCGGCGGCGGCAGCAGCAGCAGACGCCCCTGGCTTCGCAACCGCATCCGCCGCGCGCAAAAACCCGTGCGACGCACACACCGCAAGAAGCAGAAAACAAAGAATCCGCCCAAGATACACAGGCACGCTGACACGATGATTTTTCATGAATTGACCGGCAATGCTTGCGCATCCCTGGGATTTTTCAAGGTCTCAACATCCGCCCGTGGACATTCGCCCTCCCGACGCCGTGTGTAATCGAAATTACCGGGAGTTGAGACAATCGCCGCAACCAAGCCGCCAATTCCGGGTAGCATGGGCGTCCCGCCCGTGGACGGCGAAGCCGCCGGATTGAGTAGCACGGTCATCTTGCCCGTGGATCTGTGTAGCACGGGCTTCCAGCTTGTGGACGGCGCGAAGCCCCGCTTCGCCCCCACGCCGGTTTCGATGCGGGCAAGATGCCCGTGCCGCGGCGTCTTGTCCCGTCCGGTCTTTGAGATACGCCCTCATCCCTCACTCCTTCCCTCCCTAACTCCTTCATTCCCGCCTTCCCTCACTCCCTCACCCCCTTCCATGAATGCTTCAGAAATTCTCCCGTGTAAAATTACCATGAAGTTACAATTTCAAGTTGATTTCACCTGATTAAATCTGATTTACAAACATAACCTCCCTGTTAACGCCACACGCACTCGCACTCACCTTCTCGCACTCACATACCGCGCACGTTCGCACGTTCACTCGTTCGACCGCCCGCACAATCACTTTAATCATGAACAGAATCAAAACCTGCATCCGTAAAACCGCCAGCAAAATCTCCGGCTCCTGCGCTTCCACGCATCGGCTCGCCGCCTCTCTGTCCTCTGCCTCCTGGCCCTCTGTCCTCTGCACTTTGGCCTGCATTCTTCTGGTCACCACCACCGCCGGCCTTCGCGCCCAAGTCTCCGGCACCTTCACCGGCAACGGCTCCAACTGGGCCGACAACGCCAACTGGTCCGGCGGCACGCCCGGCGCCAACTCCGGTGACTCCGCCACCTTCAACGCCGCCGCCAATACCACCCTCGCCGGCGGCACTATCTCCCTCGGCGCCGCGCGCACCCTCGGCTCGCTCAACGTCATCGGCCCCAATGGCGTCGACTTGAGCCGCACCCTCACCATTGGCGCCGCCGCCTCGCCTTCGCTCATCTTCGATGCCGGCTCCGGTCCCGCCTCCATCAACCTCTCCGGCGCCCTCAATCTCCGCCTCGCCGCCGGCATGACCGCGCTCTCCGACCTCACCATCAATAACAACTCCGCCCTCCTCGGGAAAATCTTCCTCCTCGGCGCCCTCGATGCCGGTTCGAACACCGTCATCTTCTACAACGACACCGGCAGTTCCGACATCACCGTCTCCGGCGCGCTCACCGCCGGCTCCATCACCAAGAACGGCGCCGGCAAACTCATCCTCAATTCCGCCACCCCCGCCGCCATCACCGGCCCTGTCAACTTCAACAACGGCACCCTCGTCATCGGCGCGAACAACGTCCTCGGCTCCGGCGCGCTCATCCTCGGCTCCGCCCCCCAGGAAAAACGCATCCACCTTGCTGGCGACGCCGACCGCTCCCTCGCCAACGCACTCGACCTCTCCGCCTCCGACCTCATCATCGACCGCGAGAACACCTCCGCCACCCTCCGCACCCTCACCTTCGCCCCCACCGCGCCCTCGCTCACCTTCATCGGCGCCGGCACCCGCGAGATCACCGTCAACGCCTTCACCGGCCTCGCCTTCGGCGCGAACCAGTCCTTCTCCGGCGGCACCCTCCTTAAGAAAGGCTCCGGCGTGCTCACCCTTGGCGGCGCGGACAGCACCTTTTCCGTGCTCGACGTCCAAGCCGGCTCCGTCATCGGTTATCTCGACACCCCTACGCTCTCCATCGGCGGCGGCCCGGGCATTTTTGGAGCGGGCGTCATCCGCGTCGACGGCGGCAGCACCGTGCTCGAAGTCCGCGGCTACGCTCCCTCCAACACGCTCAACATCCTCGCCGGCGCGGACATCTCGCTCACCAACCAGGCCGTCTTCCGCCTCACCAACGCCACGCTCGGGCTTCTCGGCGGCACGATCAACCTCAACAACAGCGGCATTTTTGATTACCGCGGCAACGTCATCCTCGGCAGCACCGTGAT
>JAISGL010000216.1 GCA_031263125.1 Opitutaceae bacterium
CGTAGAAGCCCTCGAAAAACACGCAGCCTGTCAGGTATCGTCCCGCGACGTTGGCGTGGATGGCATCGAGGCCGAATATCTGCCTGCCCTCCTTGTCTTTCGTCCAGCGCCAGCCGACATTGAGGCTGCCTTTCTGGTCGGGAATGCGACCCGCGGGCGGGTTTTTGAAATCAAAATCCGGATCGGACCGGTACTGCCAGCGCGGCGTGCCGCGCGCCGCCTGCATCGCGTCGCCGGAGGGCAGGATACGCAATCCGTGGCGGACGGAGAGTTCCTTGTAGGCCGCGCGCAGGCCATCATACATTTTCCGCTGGGTGAAGCCGTCGTCTTTTTGAAAAAAGGGATGATCCTCGCGGTAGGCCCAGGTCTGGTGAATGACAATCTCGGCCTTGGGCGCGAGCCGGCGGATCGTGTCGATGAGCTGCTTCGCGTAGGGTTCCTGATACTCCGGTTTGTAGCTGCGCTGGCTCCATTCCTGAATCGTGACGAAATCCCAATCCACGGCGGCGAGCGCCTCGGGCAGGCTGACCTTGTCCTTGCCGGTGATGCCGAGCACGCCGGGGTTGTTGCGATACGGGCTGCCCTCGGGGTCGTCCGGATTCGCGAGCGCGGCGTTCAGGTGGCGCGCATGGCGTTCGAGCGAGCAGCCGCCGATATTGGCGCGAAAAAGCACGAGCTTGCGCCCGGTGGATTCGACGATCTGCGGCAGGAACGAAGTCGCGTTATCCGCGAAACTGTTGCCGATGGTGAGCACCTTGGCGGTGTCGCGCGGCGCCGGCGATGCCGGCTTGCGGGCGGCGGTCGGCTGGGCGGCGAGGCCCGGGCCGAGACTAAGAATGCCCGCCAGGATGCACGCGAAAAACGCGGGGCGGCGCAGAAACAGGGCAAATGCTTTCATCACCTGGCAGAAAAACACGCCCCGGCGGGATTGCGATGATTAAAGTGTGCGTAAAGTGCGCCGGGGCGCATCTCAAAAACTGGACAAGCAAGACGCTGTGGCACGGGCATCTTGCGCGTGTTCGGGAAGTAGCGCGGGCATCTTGCCCGCGTTCCGGGAGTAGCGCGGGCGTCTCGCCCGCGTCGGGGCTGGCATGGGGGGCGGCGCTTCGCGCCGTCCACGGGCAAGATGCCCGTGCTACGTCAATCCGGCGGCTTCGCCGTCAGCGGGCGGGACGCCCGCTCTACTCCGGAATTGGCGGCGTGCCCCGTCCATTTTTTGAGATGCGCCCTCGAATCTGGCATCCTTCGAATCTGGCATCCCTCCGGGATGCTGTGCATTTTATATTGGGTTCCGGTGGTGTCGGTCGCGTTGCGACCTCAACCACCGGCTAAGTTCTGGCAAGCCTCCGGCTTGCATGGCGCCGCAATTCAATATCGGAGCCATGTATGTATCGGGAAAGCGGCTTCCGACTGCCGGGGTCTTCATCCTGTAAATCCTGTCAATCCTGTCTTCAATTTCTCCGTATACATCCTGTTAACTGATGTTACGCGGCACGTAGGGCCTGACCTTGTGTCAGGCCGCGTTCGCGTGGGAGGCCACATTGGTAATTCGCGGCCTGACACAAGGTCAGGCCCTACGAAATCCCGCCATCCGCGTAACATCAGTTGGTAAAAGCAAAAGCGGCGAGACGCCGCTTCCACTTTACTCCGCCGCAGGCACGACGGTCTGGATGTGCAGGTCCTTGAGCTGCTTCGCCGTCACGGGCGTCGGGCTTTGGGTCATGAGGCACTGGCCTTTTTGCGTCTTCGGGAAGGCGATCACGTCGCGGATGCTCGTCGTGCCGCAGAGGAGCGCGCAGAGACGGTCGAGTCCGAACGCGATGCCGCCGTGCGGGGGCGCGCCATACGTGAAGGCTTTCAGCATGTAACCAAAACGACTTTCGACGACGTCGCGCGGAATTTTCAAAACGTCCTCGAAAACTTTTTTCTGCAACGCCGGCTGGTGTATGCGGATCGAGCCGCCGCCCAGTTCCATGCCGTTCAGGACGAGGTCGTAGTGCTGGCCGCGGACACGCTTCGGGTCGGTGTCGAGATATTGCTCGTCCTCCGCCACGGGCGCGGTGAACGGGTGGTGCGTGGCGACGTAGCGTTTCTGCTCTTCGTCGAATGTCATCAGCGGGAAATCGACGACCCAGAGGAATTTCCAGTCGTCGTGGCGGATGGCGAGTTTGCCGCGCTTCACGAGGAGTTGCGCGGCGTCGAGCCGGAGGCGTCCGAGAATCGCGCAGGCGCGCTCCCATTCGGCGGCGGCGAAAAAAACGATGTCGCCGTCCTCAATGGCGAGGCGCCTGGCAAGCTCGGCTTTCTCGGCGTCGGTGAAAAATTTGACGATGGGCGATTTCCATTCGCCACCCTCGACCTTGATGAAGGCGAGGCCTTTCGCGCCGAGTGATTTCGCGGTGTCCTCGAGCGCCTTGAGTTCGCCTTGCGTGATGTCGGCGAGGCCCTTGGCGTTGAGCGCTTTCACGGCGCCGCCGCCGGCGACCGTCGCCTGGAAAACCTTGAAGGAGGATTTGGCAAACGTCTCCGAAAAATCAACCAGCTCCATCGCGAAACGCAGGTCGGGTTTGTCGACGCCGAAACGGTTCATCGCGTCGGCGAACGGCAGGCGCTGGAAGGGCGTCTGCACGTCGTGGCCGAGCACGTCCTTCCAGATTTTTTTCAACATGCCCTCGAAGAGGCGATACACGTCCTCGCGGTCGATGAACGACGCCTCGACGTCGACTTGCGTGAACTCCATCTGGCGGTCGGCGCGCAAATCCTCGTCGCGGAAGCAGCGGGCGATTTGGAAATACCGCTCAACGCCGGCGACCATGAGTATCTGTTTGAATTGCTGCGGCGACTGCGAGAGCGCGTAGAATTGCCCCGGCCAGATGCGCGAGGGCACGAGGTATTCGCGCGCGCCTTCGGGCGTGGATTTGAAGAGCGCGGGCGTCTCGACCTCGATGAATTCCTCGGAGTCGAAATAATCGCGGATGGCCTTCGTGGCCTTGTGGCGGACGCGGAGGTTGTTGCGCATCTTCGGGCGGCGCAGGTCGAGGTAGCGGTAGGTGAGGCGGAGGTCCTCGTTGACCTTGTCGCCGCCCGCGTCGTCGAGGGGGAAGGGCGGCGTGTCGGAAATATTAAAAAGGGTGAGCGCGGCGGCGTCGACCTCGACATCGCCGGTCGGGAGCGCGGGGTTGACGGTGCCCTCGGGCCGGACCGCGACCTTGCCGGAAATGGCGATGACGGATTCGGGCTTGAGATGCGCGATGTCCCTGGCGAGAGCGGGATTGGAACTGGCTTCGAGCTTGATTTGCGTGACGCCTTTGCGGTCGCGCAAGTCGACAAAAACGATGCCTCCCTGGTCGCGGATGGTATCGACCCAGCCGGCGAGTGTGACGGTCGTGCCGACATCGGCCTTGGTGAGCTGTGCGCAGTGATGTGTGCTCTTCATTGGGAAAATGGAAACTGGTCAGAAAACGGGACTGCGCGGCGTCCGGCAAACAGAAAAGCAGACGCGGCGAACGCGGGGTGTAATTGATTCTGGTGATGTTACGCAGCTCGTAGGGCCTGACCTTGTGTCAGGCCGCGCACGCGTGGGAGGCCACACAGGTAATTCGCGGCCTGACACAAGGTCAGGCCCTACAAGCTGCGTAACATCAGTCATTCATGTCGCACCGCTTCGCGGCTCTCCCGCATCGCCCGACCCGGTCATTGCAACGCCTCGTCGAGCGCGGCGATGATTTCGCCGGGCGGTTCGCAGCCGACCGATAGCCGCATGATGTCCGGGGGCACGCCCGCCGCAGCGAGCTTTTCGCGTCCGGCGCGCGTTTTCACCAGATCAAAATGCGCCATGTACAAAAACGGCGAAATCAATGTCGTCTTCATCCCGAAGCTCGGGCCTTTCGCCAGACGCACGCGGTCATAAAACCACGCGGGCGGTTTGTTCTTCAACGTAAACGAAACCATGCTTCCAACCGCGTCCGGACGCTTTGCGAGCGCGAGATAGTTGTCGCGGTTTGCGCCCGGTTGCATCGACCAGAACACGCGGTCCACCGCCGGATGCGCGTGCAAAAAATCCACGACCGCGGGCACGCTCCGGTTGATTTGCGCGATCACCGGCGCGTAATCGCCGATCTGCGCGGCCAGCCGCGCCATGTCGCGCGAATACACCGGCTCCAGATGCCCCGGCAGCTCCGCGCGAAAGGCGCCCGCCCACCCCGAATGCGGATTCACCACGACCGCGCCCGCGATCACGTCGCCGCAATTCGCCGCGTATTTTGTGAGGCTGTTCACCGCCACGTCGGCGTGCGGAAACACATTGATGTTGAGCGGCGATGCCACGGTCGGGTCGACGATAAAAACCGCGCCGTGCGCGCGGCACAACGCCGCCACCGCCGCGAGATCGGGCGTTTGCAGCATCGGATTCGTCGGCGCCTCCGCGATCACGCCCGCGATTTCCGCGCCGTGGGTTTTGAAATGGGCGCGCAGTTGCGCGAGGCCCGCGTCCGTCGCCGGCTCCGCGATGAAATGATAATCGCGCGCCGGCTGCGCGGTGAATTTTTGCAGAATCGCGATCGTGTCCATGTACAGCCAGCCGAGTTGCACCCAGCGCGTCCGGCCCCGCGCGCGCTGCGCGGCGTCCGCCACACGGAACGCCGCGTAGACCGCGTTCATGCCGCTGTTCGCCAGAAAAACATCGTCGCTCCAGTCGTGTCCGAACGCGCGCGCGACCATGCCTTTCACGCGCCCCGGCGCATAGCCGTCGAACGCCGGTTCCGGCGCCGCCGCGGGCAGCACGCCGTTGCGCACCAGGTAGTCCTCCGCCTCGCGCGACGACAGCAGCGTGCCCGTGTGCTGGAGGAATGTTTTTGCGCGGGAATAAATATCGTCGTCCTCCGGGAACGCCACGCCCGTCAGCCCGCCATGCGTGACCACTTGCGCCGCCGCGGGGGCGAGCTGGCGGCACAGTTCCGCCGCCGCGCGAATCGACGCGGTCGTCCAAATCCGGCGTCCCTCCAGGTGCAGCGCGCGCACCATGTGTTCCGCCGCCTGCCGCAGCAACGGGTGTTGCACGAACCGCGGATACCCCGAGGTGATGTGCCGCACGACCTCCGGGTCGCGCTCCTCGTATCCGATCACGTCGCGCATCGTCGGCAGACTGAACGAAACGCCATGAAGCGAATCGGGAATGCGCCTGCCGAGTGGAATGTGTGCAATGGACATGGCTGCAAAATGGCTCAACCGCGCCCGGATGCGAATAAAATGCGCCCGCGTGCGCGACCGATTCGGCTGGAATTGATTTGAGTCGATTTAACTGATGTTACGCGGTCCGTAGGGCCTGACCTTGTGTCAGGCCGCGCATGCGTGGGAGGCTACACTGGTAATTCGCGGCCTGACACAAGGTCAGGCCCTGCGAAATCTGCCGGCTGCGTAACATCAGGATTTAAGTCGTCTTGAGTCGATTTAAGTCGATTTGAATCGACCGAAGCCACCCCGCGCCGCCATAACACCGGCCCAATGAAGCTCATTTCCTGGAACGTAAACGGCATGCGCGCCGTCCTGAAAAAAGGTTTTCTCGATTACATGCAAAGCTGCGACGCCGACGCGATTTGCATCCAGGAAACAAAGGCGCACGCCGGAGACGTGCAACACGTCGCGTGGGCCGCCGGCTACGAAGCGCATTGGTGCAGCGCGCTCAAAAAGGGCTACAGCGGCACCGTCATTTTCACGCGCGTGAAACCGCTCTCCGTGAGCTTCGGCATCGGCGTGCCCGCGCATGACAACGAAGGCCGCGTCATCACGATGGAGTTTCCAAAATTCTGGCTCGTCAACGTCTACCAGCCCAACTCGCAGCGCGGTCTCACGCGCCTCGAATACCGCACACGGGAATGGGACCCCGCCTTTCTCGCCCACCTGAAAAAGCTCGAAAGGAAAAAGCCCGTCGTCTTCTGCGGCGATCTCAACGTGGCGCATCAGGAAATCGATCTCGCCAACCCGAGGACGAACCGCCGCAACGCCGGCTTCACCGACGAGGAGCGCGAAAACTTCACCAGACTTCTCGCCGCCGGTTACGTTGACACGTTCCGCGAATTTGAAAAAGGCCCCGGCCACTACACGTGGTGGAGCCAGATGATGAACTGCCGCGCGCGCAACATCGGGTGGCGCGTCGATTATTTTGTCGCCGGCGAAAAACTCCGCCCCGCGCTCAAGCGCGCCTGGATCAGCCCCGAAGTGACGGGCAGCGACCATTGCCCGGTGGGTTTGGAAATCGAATAGGTCTGCCGCTCAAAAGTAGCGCGGGCTGCCAAGCCTGCTGACGGGGCGAAGCCCCGCCCGGTTTGAAAAAAAACGAACACCCGGCGGCATGCGGCGCGCGGCAGGCAAAGCAGGCTTGGCAGCCTGCGCTACGTATGAGCGGCGTTCAATCCGCCAGCGCCTTGCGGAAAATCTCCACCGACTTCGCGAGGTCTTCCTCGCTCACGTTGAGCGGCGGCAGGAGGCGGATGGTGTTGTTGCCGGCGCCGACCGCGAGGAGGCCGTTTTCGCGGAGCCTGGTCATCACCGGCGCGATGTCACCGGCGAGTTGCACGCCGGTGAGATAACCCGCGCCACGCACGGCGACGACTTTTTGCGGGAAACCGGCGGTGAGTTTTTCCAGCGCGGCAATCCACGGCGCGGACTGGCGCGTGACTTTTTCCAAAAGATTTTCGCGTTCGATAACGTCGAGCACGGCGAGGCCGGCGGCGCAGGCAAGCGGGGTGCCGCCGAAGGTCGAGCCGTGGTGTCCGGCATGGAAAAGGTCCGCGCGGTCTTCGCGCACCCACGCGGCGCCAATCGGCATGCCGCCGCCGAGACCTTTTGCCATGCCAATCGCGTCGGGGCGGATTCCGGCGTGCTCGAAGGCGTAGAATTTTCCGGTGCGCCCGATGCCGCATTGCACTTCGTCGAGCATGAGGAGCAGGTTGTGTTTGTCGCAGAGGGCGCGCAGGCCGCCGAGGAATTCGCGCGTGCATGCATGCACGCCGCTTTCGCCCTGGATGGTCTCGATGAAAATGGCGGCGGTGTCTTCGTCGATGAGGGCGGCGAAACTTTGCAGGTTGTTAAGCTCGGCAAAGACGAAACCGGGGACGAGCGGGGCGAAACCTTTCCGGACTTTTTCCTGCGGGGTGGCGCTCATGCCGCCGTAGGTGCGTCCGTGAAAGGCGTTATTGGCGCAGATGATTTTGAAGCATTTGCCCTCGACGCCGCCGGCTTTCGCGACGCCGTGGAGGCGCGAGAGTTTTATCAGGGTTTCGTTGGCCTCGGCGCCGCTGTTGCAGAAGAAGACGCGTCCGGGGCCGGCGTAGCCGACGAGGCGGCGGGCGAGTTCGGCCTGGTTGGGGTTGCGGAAGAGGTTGCTGGTGTGGACAAGCTCCGTGACCTGGCGCCGCATGGCGGCGACCCAGTGCGGATGGCAATGGCCGAGGGCGTTCACGGCGATGCCGGAGGTGAAGTCGAGATAGGCGCGGCCTTCGTCGTCCCAGACTTGCGTGCCGTGCCCGCGCACGAACGTGACGGAGGCGCGGGCGTAGTTTTTCAAAACATACGCGTCGTAAAATTCAGCGGTGGCGGTGCGGATGGCGGTGCGGGCGATGTGTGTGTTCATTGCGGAAAAAGGATCGGACCGATCAGCCAGATCAGCCAGATCGGACAAATCAGCCAGATCAGCCAAATCAGCCAGATAAAAACGATAAAAACCTGCCTACCCTTGCACGATTTCCGTGCCGATGCCCTTGTCGGTGAAGATTTCGAGGAGCAGGCTGTGCGGGAGGCGTCCGTCGATGAAGTGGACGCGCTGCACGCCTTCCTGGAGGGCGCGGATGGCGCTGTTCACTTTCGGGCGCATGCCTTTGTCGATGACGCCTTTTTTCTTGAGGTCGTCGACCTGGGAAATTTTGAGCGTGGAAATGAGCGAGGCCGGGTCGTCGGGGTTCGAGAGGAGGCCGGGGACGTCGCTCATGTAGACGAGGCGGCGGGCGCGCAGCGCGCTGGCGGCGCGGCCCGCGGCGAGGTCGGCGTTCACGTTGTAGGGTTTGCCGTCGAGACCCTCGGCAACGGGCGAGATGATCGGCGTGAAACCGTCGGCGATTTCTTTTTTGATGATTTTCACCTTCACTTCGGTGACGTCGCCGACGTAGCCGAGATCGATGGGGTTGCCCTCGTCGTCGGTCGTGATTCTGGCGCACTCGAAAACGCTGTCGCCGGGGAGGCCCTTGGGTTTGCCCTTGGCGGCGGCGACGGCGGCGCACACGTCCCGGTTCACGATTTCGTCGAGCGTTTTCTTGACGATGGCCATGGCGGGTTCGTCGGTGACGCGCATGCCTTGCACGAAATCGGCTTTCAGCCCGGACTCGGACATGGCCCTGGTGATGGCTTTGCCGCCGCCGTGCACGACGACGACGTTGATGCCGACGGCGGCGAGAAACGCGATGTCGTAGGCGACGCGGTTGCGCGTGACCGGATCGGGGTCGTCCATGAAACTGCCGCCGTATTTCACGACGAAAGTGGAACCGTGGAAATCCTGGATGTAGGGAAGCGCCTCGAGGAGCACTTTCGCCTTTGCGGTGACTTCGATGACGTTCACCGCGGGTGCCGGCACGCGCGGCGTGGCGGCTGCGTTGTTGTGGTGCGGGTTTGTGTTGAGTGCGCTCACGTTGGTGTTGGGACGTGATTGCTTAGAACACACCGCACGGGATTTTCGACAAAATAATTTGCCCGCCGCCCAAAAACCTCCCGCCCGCCCGCCCTTCCACCCACCTCCAACCCACCTCCCGCCCGCCCTTCCGTCCACCTCCAGCGCAGTGCTTGACAAGCATTTCTCGCAAGGGCTATTTTCCCGCGCACATATCAACGTTCACTTCGCGAAAGCAGAAGGTGGGCCTTTGGCCCGCTTTTTTTTTCCTTACATCAAATCACCTTACACACACACCACTATGAGCAACGAAATCCTTACCGTCCTTGAATACATGGAAAAGGAAAAGGCCATTCCACGCGCTGACATGATCGCCGCCATAGTGAACGCCATCAAAACCGCCGCGCAAAAAGGCGTCAACGCCGGCCAGGACCTCAAAATCGAGATCGACCCCAAATCCGGCAGACTCAAGGCGTGGGCGCTCCTCAAGGTCGTCGATTCCGTCAGCAACCCGAAAACCGAAATCCACGTCGAGAAAGCCCAGCTCCTCAAACCCAACGCCGCCCTCGGCGAAACCGTCGAACGCGAAGTCGATCCCGCCATGCTCGGCCGCATCGCCGCGCAAACCGCGCGCCAGACCGTGATGCAAAAACTCCGCCAGTTCGAAAAAGACCGCATCTACGACGACTTCAAGGACCAGGTCGGCAGCATTGTCACCGGCACCGTCCGCCGCCGCGAACGCGGCGACATCGTCGTCGACCTCGGCAAAGCCGAGGCCCTCCTCACCAACAAGGAACAGGTCCCCGGCGAGGAATACCAGGCCGGCGACCGCGTCCGCTGCCTCCTCCTCGCAATCGACTCCACGCCGCGCGGCCCCGAAATCATCCTCAGCCGCGCCAGCCAGAAATTCGTCCGCCGCCTCTTCGAACTCGAAGTCACCGAAATCGCCGACGGCACCGTGAAAATCGAATCCTTCGCCCGCGAACCCGGCTACCGCACCAAAATCTCCGTCTCCACCAACGACCCGAAAGTCGACCCCGTCGGCGCGTGCGTCGGCGCCCGCGGCGCCCGCGTGAAGACAATCGTCCGCGAACTCAACGGCGAAAAAATCGACATCATCGTCCACCACTCCGACCCGAGACAATTCATCATCGAAGCCCTCAAGCCCGCCGTTCCGCGCGACATGATCTTCGACGAAAAAAACCACCGCGTTTCCCTCAAAATCGACACGGACAACCTTGCCATCGCCATCGGTCGCAAAGGCCAGAACGCGCGCCTCACCGCGCGCCTCGTCGGCTGGAAATTCGACATCGAGGAATACAAGGCCGCCGCGGCCGACCCGCGCGAAACCGCCATCCAATCGCTCACCAAAGCCCTCAGCCTCGATCGCGGCATCGCCGAGCGCCTCGTCAACATAGGCATGAACTCGCCCGCCGTCCTCGAGGACGTCGACGCCGAGGACCTCACCGAAGCCGGCTTCACCGCCGGGGAGGCCGCCGGCATCCTGTCGAAATTGAAAAAATAAACCGCACGCCCACGCGCCCGCCGCCACACAAAAAACACACACGCACGACGCGCCTCACCCGTCACCCGCCACCCACCCGCCACGCAACCGGCGCCAACCAAGCACGAATATCAACAAAAGAAGAAGCAGCAGCAGAGAGAGTAGAAAATTCACCTGAATGAGTATCCGCATCCACGAACTCGCAAAAAAGATCGGCATGGATAACAAGAAATTGTTAGCCCTGCTGAAGGAGCGCAATTTCGCCGTCAAAAGCGTCTCCAGCACCATCAATCCCATCGACGCCGATGCGCTCGTTGAAGAGTTTGCGAGCAAAACCGAAGCTGTCGCCGAAATCGCGCCACCGCCTCCTCCTCCCGGTCCCCCCGGTCCTGTCGCGCCTCCGCCCGTCCACATCCCCGGCGTAAAAACCCCCGAAGACATCGCCCGCGAAAAAGAAGAAGCCATCCGCATCGCCCGCGAAGAAGAAGCTGCTCGCGTTGCCGCTGCCGCCGCTGCTGCTAACGCTGCTGCCGCCACGAAACCTCCGTCCCCCCCCGTCATCACACCCCGACCCGTTTCTGCCCCGCACCCACTCCCGCCGCGCAAACCCGGCTCCCCTGTTCCGCCCATGCGTGGTGGTGGCTCTTCGCCGAAACCGCCGCCCGCGATTCCCGGTCGCACCGCAAATGCGCCGCGCCCTGCAAACATTTCCCCCATCCGCCCTCCGTCCGCCGCGCCCGCGCAAACGACGCAACCACATATCAACCCCGGCCTCCGCCCAGCGTCCACGCCCGCGCCCGCGCCTACACCTGTGTCCACGCCTGCGTCCGCACGCACGCCGCACACACCTCGCCCCACCCCGGTCGCGCCTCCGTCACGCCGCCCGGTTTCCGCGCCCCCGCTACCACCGCCCGTCAGCGCACCACGCCCTGTTTCCGCACCGCGTCCTGTTTCCGTGCCGCCTCCCCCGCCACCGCTTGCCAAGGCGCCCAAGCCCCCGCCGCCGATCCCCGGTGCCAAGCCCCCGATGGTTTCGGCCCTGCCTGCGTCCGCCGCATCAGCCGCGCCCATCGCACCCGCCGCATCTGCCGCGTCCGCCACGCCTGCCACGCCCGCCGCCACCGAATCCGGCGACGTCAAAGTCATCAGCCTCAAGCCGCCGATCATCGTCCGCGACTTCGCGCCCGCGCTCGGCCTGAAACCCTTCAAACTCATCTCCGAACTCATGGGCATGGGCGTCTTCGCCTCCATGAACCAGACGATCGACGAAAACGTCGCCGTCAAAGTCGCCGAGAAATTCGGCTGCATGCTCGAAGTCAAACACCGCGGTGACGCCGCCTCGCAGCAAGCCGCCAAGGCCGCGCAGGAAAAAGCCAGGGGCAAAAAAGCCGCCGCCGAGGACGACCCGAAAAATCTCAAACCCCGCCCCCCCGTCGTCTGCATTCTCGGCCACGTTGACCACGGCAAAACCTCGCTCCTCGACGCCATCCGCAAAGCCCGCGTCGCCGAAGGCGAACACGGCGGCATCACGCAGCACATCGGCGCCTACCAAATCGAGCACGCCGGCCGCAAAATCACCTTCCTCGACACCCCGGGCCACGCCGCCTTCAACAAAATGCGCGCCCGCGGCGCCGACGCCACCGACATCGCCATCCTCGTCATCGCCGCCGACGACGGCTTCAAACCGCAGACCGAGGAAGCCCTCGCCCACGCACAAAACGCCAAGGTGCCGATCATCGTTGCCGTTAACAAAATGGACGTCAAAGGCGCCAACCTCGACCAAGTCAAGGCGCAGATGCAGGCGCACGGCATCGCCCCCGAAGACTGGGGCGGCGAGACAATCACCGTCCCCGTTTCCGCGACCAAAGGCACCGGCATCGCCGACCTGCTGGAAATGATCCTCCTCCAAGCCGACGTCATCGAACTCAAGGCCAACCCGAAAGCCGACGCCAGCGGCGTCATCATCGAGTCGCAAATCGACGTCGGACGCGGCCCCCTCGCCACCGTCATCGTGCAACGCGGCACCCTCAAAGTCGGCGACTCCATCGTCTGCGGACAACAGTGGGCCAAAATCCGCGCCATGTTCGACGACCAGGGCAAAGCCATCAAGGAAGCCCTCCCCTCGACACCCGCGCGCGTCATCGGCTGGTCCGGCGCGCCCGACAGCGGCGCGACCTTCAAAGTCGTCAAGAACGCCCGCGACGCCGAAAAACGCGCCGAGGAAGCGCAACACGCCGCCAAACTCGCCGCCAACACGCAGGCCGCCGCGCCCAAGGAAACCTCCCTCGACGCCCTCTTCGCCAACATCGCCGCCACGCGGCAAAAGACGCTCAAAGTCCTCATCAAGACCGACGTCTTCGGCTCCACCGAAGCCGTGCGCAACGTCCTCGAAAACATCAAGTCCGCCAAAGTCACGCTCGAAATCGTCTCGACCGACGTCGGCCTCATCTCGAAAAACGACGTCCTCATGGCCGGCACCGGCGGCGCGACGATCATCGGCTTCAACACAAAACTCGAAAGCGGCGTCACACCGCTTGCCAAGCACCACAACGTCCGCATCGAAACCTTCAACATCATCTACGAACTCGCCGACCGCGTGCGCGACATGATGGCCGACCTCCTCGACCCCGACCTCAAGGAAGTCAAAATCGGCGCCGCCGAAGTCCGCGCCACCTTCCCGCTCGCGAAAGGTTTTGTCGCCGGCTGCCTCGTCATCGAAGGCAAAGTCACCCGCAACGCGCAAGCCCGCCTCCGCCGCGGCAGCAAGATTGTCGCCGAGGGAAAAATCGACACACTCAAACGCTTCAAGGACGACGCCAACGAAGTGCGCGCCGGCCTCGAATGCGGCATCAAGCTCGGCGATTACAACGGCTACGAAATCGGCGACGTCATCGAGTGCTTCGAAATCCAGAAAGTCAGGGCCTCGCTGTAATTTAATTTTCGATTTTCGATTCTCGATTTTCGATTATGGAGCTGCCGCTCCAAACTCGAAATCGGCGCGGCAGCGCCCAATCGAAAATCGGGAATCCAAAATCGAAAATCACAATGTCCAACCGCACACTCCGCGTAAACGAACTCATCCGGCGCGAACTCAGCGACATCCTCCGCAAACGATACCAAACCGAGGCGGTGTCCATAACCATCAGCGCCGTCAGCACCGCCCCCGACCTCCGCGACTGCCGCGTGCATGCCGCCGTGGTGGGCGATGCCGCCTTCGCCGAGAAAAAACTCCGCTGGCTCCGCAAAAACGAAAAAGACATCCGCTTCGAACTGGGCCGCCGCATCGTGCTGAAGTACATGCCCAAGTTTACGTTCGAACTCGACACCGCCACCGCGCGCGGCAACCGCATCCTCGGCCTCCTCGACGACATCGCCGCCAAGGAGGAAAAGGCTGAAAAGCTGAAGGGCTGAAAGCAGGACAGCCCTCAACCTACCGCCAACACTTTCAGCCCTTCAGCCCTTCAGCTCTTCAGCCTTTTTTTCCCGCATGTATTTTCCCGAACTCACACCACGCTTCCGCGCCCTCCTCGCCGACATCGCCGGCAAACCCATCGCCGTGATCGGCCACGCCCGCCCCGACGGCGACTGCATCGGCTCGCAAGTCGCGCTCGCCCGCGTCCTCCGCACCCTCGGCCACGCCACCACCTGCATCAACGGCGACCCCGTCCCCCGCCGCCTCCAATACCTCCTCACCCCCGAAACGCCCTTCCACTCCACCGGCAACATCCCGCCTCCGCCCGCCGCCAGCCCTGAAATTCCAGCCGCGGACTGGACCGCGATCTTCGTCGATTGCGCCGACCACGAACGCGGCGGCGCCAAGGCCAGACTCCGTTTCCCCGCCCCGGCGGGCTGCATCGACCACCACCTCTCCAACGCCTCCTACGCCGCGCACAACATCGTCGACCCCGCCGCCGCCGCCACCTGCGAAATGCTCGCCGGCATCTTCCTCGACCTCGCCCTCCCCATCGACGCCGAAACCGCCAGGGCGCTCTACGCCGGCATCAACACCGACACCGGACAATTCCGTTTCGCCTGCACCACGCCGCGCACCTTCAAACTCGCCGCCGAACTCGTCGCGCGCGGCGCCAGCCCTTCCGAAGCCGGCTACGAAATCCACGAACGCGAAAGCTGGGGCAAACTCCAGCTCCTCGAAAACTTCCTCCGCTCGCTCAAACTCGAATGCGACGGACGCGCCTGCATCGGCGTCCTCCCCGACGGCATCTTTGAAAAAACCGGCGCCACCGTCGAGGACACCGAAGGTCTCGTCGACTACGCCCGCTGCATCGACGGTGTTGAAATCGGAGTCCTCATCGAGGAACGCCCCGGCGCGATCAAAGCCAGTCTCCGCGCCAAAAATCCCGCCATGCGCGTTGACCGCATCGCCGCCCTCTTTGGTGGCGGCGGCCACGCCTGCGCCGCCGGACTCAACCTCAAAAACGCGCCCGCCGCCGCCCGATTCCGCGCCGAACTCCTCGCCGCCATCGCCGCCCAACTCGCCGCCATCAAATAATCAGCCCGCTCCGACCGCTCAGCCCGCTCCGACAGCTCAGTCCGCTCTGTCCCATCCGACCGCTCCACCCGCTCTCGCCCAATCCACCTGATTTTTTCCCACATGCTCGTCCCGCCCAAAGAACTCGAAGGCGTTCTCCTCATCGACAAACCCGCCGACCACACCTCGCACGACGTCGTTGCCCGCCTCCGCGGCATCCTGAAAACCAGACGCGTCGGCCACGCCGGCACACTCGATCCCATGGCGACCGGCGTTCTCGTCATGCTCGTCGGCAAAGCCACCAAAGTCTCGCAATACCTCATGAGCACCGACAAGGAATACGCCGGCACGATCACCCTCGGCAAAGTCACCAACACCCAGGACGCCGAAGGCGAAATGCTCGAAACGCGCCCCGTGCCCGCCTTCACGCAGGAGCAAATCCTCGCCGCCATCAAAACCTTCATCGGCGACCAATATCAAACCCCGCCCATGTTCTCCGCCGTGAAAATCAACGGCGTCCCCCTCTATAAAGCCGCCCGCAAAGGCGAGGAAGTCGACCGCGAGCCACGTTTCATCCGCGTATCCAAATTTGAACTGCGCCGCTGGGAAAATCCCGAGATCGATTTCACCGTCCGTTGCAGCAAAGGCACCTACATCCGCACCCTCGCGCACGACCTCGGCCAGAAACTCGAATGCGGCGCGCACCTCTCGAAACTCCGCCGCACCGCCTCGGGCAGGTTCACCGACGCCCAATGCGTCACGCTCGAACACCTGCAAACCCTCAGCCTGCCCGAAATCGAAAAACTCCTCATCCCCGTCCACCAAGCCGTCCCCAGCGTGGCGTTGTAGTGTTGTGGTGTTGTAATGTTGCAGTGATGTAATGTTGCAGTGCTGCGGTGGCACCTCGCATCACCGGGAACATTTTCACACCAGACCGTCTCTCATAAACATTTCATGCGCCCGCTCGCCCGCTGCTTCACACCCACGCCCTCCCGCAACCCCACGCTCACGCCCACCCGCAGCCTCACGCTCATGCTCTCCCGCTGCTTCACGCTTACACCTGCTCGCTGTCTCACGCTCGCTCGCTGCTTCACGCCTGCCCGTTTCTTCACGCTCGCGCGTTGTCTCACGCTCACGCTCGCCTCGCTTTCAGCCGTCCTCGCTCTCGCGCTTCACGCCGCCCCGCCACCTCCCGACGCCGCCGCGCCAACGCTCATCCCCAACATGGAAGCCACCGGACAATTTTTCTCCAACGCCCTCGCCATCGACATCCGCTTTGGCCGCATGCAACGCCCGGGCAAAGCCGTCCGGCCCGCTCCCGACGAAAACCCCGCCAACCCCGCCAACCCTCCGCCCGAAGGCAAATCCGGCGGCAGACGCCGAGGCGGAGGCAAAGGCGGCCCGCCCCCCGGCGGCGGACGCGGCGGCAAAGGCGGCCCGGGCCGCGGCGGCGATCCCGGCGACCGCGCCGCGAACATGCGCGAAGAACGAAATCCCGCCACGCAATTTCACGTCACGCTCACCAACAACGGCGCCGTGCCGCTCGTCGTTGAGATTCTCGATTTCGATTCCGCCCTCGGCAATTTTGCGGTGAAGCCTGACAAAATCACCATCGCCTCCGGACAGAGTGCGCAAACCGACCCCATGATCTCGCGCCTTGGCATCCCGACCGAAGACCTTCCGCTGAAAATCCGCGTGCGCGCCGGCAAGACATCCGAAGAACAAACGCTCACGCTAAAAATCCTGCCGCCATCGCAGCCGCCGCCAGACGCGCAATAAACCCCAAAATAAATCCAAAAACGCGATTAGGATTTCCCAAAAACGTGCCCCCTCTTTGCGAGCGCGGACATCTTTGCCCGGTGCGTGGCATAATGATCGCCAAACGCGTGCCGTGGCTCCATGTCAAAATTCGCCGCAGCACCTTGTGCCCGCATTGTAGCACGAAGAAAGATTTTCGATTCCGTGCCCTTCGCGCCCTCCGCAGTGAATTTAATAACTGATGTTACGCAGCCGGCAGATTTTGTAGGGCCTGACCTTGTGTCAGGCCGCGAATTACCAGTGTGGCGTCCCACGCGTGCGCGGCCTGACACAAGGTCAGGCCCTACGGGCTGCGTAACATCAGTATTATAATCAAGTTGTTATTTGCTGAAATAGACTGAAATACATCCATCTTGCAAAAGATGGAGAAAAGCGAACATCCGGGGGTGTGCGAAACACGTTGCGTGCGAGACGCGCTGCGCTTCGCATACGTCGCTCGGAAGGGTTTTGTTTTTATGGTGACCGTTTCACGCCTTCGGCGCGGATTGTCCAGGTGCCGTCTTTCGGGAAACCGGGGGCGGCGGCGGTCTCGCCATCCCAGCCGCCAATCATCAGCGCCACGGTCGCGAGGAAGGCGCCGTTCGCCGGATAATACGTGGCGATCTCGCGCTTGCGCGCGTCGGGCTTCGGATTCGCGGGCAGCGCCTCGTCGCTTCGCTGCGGACAGTGCCCCGTGGGCAGGTAGCGGTTGTTCGGGCCGTCGCGCATCAAGATCGCCACCGCGTCGTCCGGACGCCCGAGGCGCGCCGCCGTCATCGCGATCATCGGATAATCCCAGCCCCAGATTTTTGTCTCCCAATCCCACTGGGTGAGCACGCCGTCAAGCGTGCGGTTCATCGTGGCGCGGTCGACGACCCGCGTCTCGGGGAGAAAGCCGAGCGGCATGAGCATCTCGGGATGATCGTGGCGGCTTTTGATGTTGTCCCACGTGTCGGGGTGCGATTCGAGGGCGACGTATTTCCCGTGTTTTTGCGGGAGCGGCGAGAGGTGCGCAAGGGCGTGGTCCCATTTCGCGTCGCGCGGCATGCCGAGGCGTTCGCGCCATTGCTGCGCGACGGTGAGTCCCCAATGCCAGTAGGCGAGTTCGTAGGACGGGTTCTGGCTTGTCGCCTGGTCATGGATTTCCTGCGCAATCCAGAGCGGCGGGCCGAGCACGTATTCGCCTTTGCCGCCGGCGCGCGTCTTGTCGAGGTAAAGCATCGACGCCATGCACTCCGCGCTTTCGAGGACGAGGTCGCGGTATTTTTCCAGTGTCTCCCGCGTGCTGTTGTTTCGATAAAGAAGCTCGCACAGGTAGACCATGTGCGGCTGGTTCCACACGATGTGCGGGTTGCCGCCGGGGCTTTCGCGCATCTCCGGGCCGGTCATCTTGGCCCAGCGCGCGCCGGTCAGGCCGCGGCTTCTGGCGAGTTCGCGCGCGGCGGGGAGTTGCGATTGATACCAGGCGAGGTTGCGGGCGAGCTGCGCGTCGTTGCCCCAGAGCGCGAAGTGCGCGGCGTGCCACCAGATCATCTCGGTGTGGTGTTTGCCATACCATGTGTTGCAGGTGAGGCCGCTTTCCTGCGGTGGCACGTCGCCCGCCATTTGCACGGCCATCAGATAACGCGAGAGGATGATGCGCTCTTCGATTTTCGGCGCGAGCGGGTTCGCGCTGCCGGTGAAATCGACGGCGGCGGAATCGCGCCAGAATTTTTCCCAGTGCGCGGCGGAGTCGCGAAAAACAGCGTCCGCTGCTGCCGCCGCCGCGGATGCCGCGGATGCAGACGTGGACGCGGACGCGGACGTGGACGTGGACGCAAGCGCGGACGCAGACGCGGACGCGGCGGGGGTTGCAGGTTTTGTTGCGGAAAACTGGATCGTCAGCGAGAGCGGGCCGGGGTGTGCGGATTGTGCAGATTGGGTGGATTGCGCGGATTGTGCGGATTGTTTTTCGGAGGCGCGGGAAAGGAAAAACGTGTGCGGCGCATTGGCGGACGCGGATGCGGACGCGGGCGTGAAGGCGGTGTTGCCCGACACGTAATAGGTCGCGCCGGGCACGCGGCGTTCGATGAGCGTGTCGCCGAGCGGTTGCGAGGTGTGCGCCTCGGGGTGCGTCCAGTCGAGGTTGGGCGTGTTTTTCACGCGCATGTTGTCGCCGCGCGGGAAGGCGACGCGCACGCGCAGGCGGCCCGTGTCGGCAAGTTTCGAGGTGATGCGCACGGCCACGATGTCGGCGTCGGGCGCGCACGCGGTCTCGACGCGCACCGGTTCGCCGTCGAGCGTGAAGCGGCTCGTCACGATGCCGCGCCACAGGTCGAGCGTCTGCTCGGGGTCGGCGATGTCGGCGGGCGTGAGGGGGGCGTTGGAGCCGTCGGCGCGGATGTAGTCGAGCGCGATTTCGGCGAGGGGCTGGCAGCGCGGGTTTTTGCGGAGCCAGTCGCCGGCGGGTGTCGAGGCGCGCGTCGGGAACGGCAGCACGCGTCCGTCGGCCAGCGTGAAATCCTTGGAGGCGTCGGCGAGCGTGTAGTTGTTGGGATTCGGGTCGGACACCCAGCACCAGCGCGAGAGTGTCTCGATGGGCACGCCTCGCTGTTGATAAAGCGCGGCGAAGGTTTGCAGGCCGGTGATGTCGCAGCCGAAGGCGAAGTTGCCGTTGCCGACGATGAGCGGCGAATCGACGTCGGTGGCGCGCACGACGGGATTGTGGCGCGTCACGAGCGCGTGACGGTCAATCGGAGCCGCGGCGGACAGGGCCAGCGAGGCGAGGATGAATGGAACGAATAAACAATGTTTCATGATGATAATAAATCGGAATGATATAAATTGGTGACTGGGTTGGAGACGGGATTGGAGATGGGATTAATGGAATTGGAGACGGGATTAATAAGATTGGAGACAGAATTAAAGACGGGATTAACAGAATTAAAGACAGGGTTAACAGGATGTGCAGTGTGCAGGATATATAAGACATCGGCTTTTGAATGCCTTGGGTTGAATCCTGTTCATCCTGTTAATCCTGTCCTGAATTCATCCCGTCTCAAATTCATTTTATTAATCCTGTCCCAAATTCAATTGCGCGCCTTCACGGTCACGATGCCGTCCTGTTCGATGCGCTGCGGCATTTCGAGCGGGGTGTTCGCGTCGGGCATGGGCACGCAGTCGGGGCGCTCCATGCCGGGCAGCATGCCGGCGATGCTGACCTCGGCGTGCGTCTCGAAACTGCGGTTGGCGGCAATGCCAACCATGATCGACGCGGCTCCGGCGCGCACGTCGGCGTTGCGCAGGTATTTGTCGGGCGGCGGTTGCGGCGAGAGGATGTCGACGAGCATCGCGCGGTCGCCGCCGCCGTGGTCGCCCTGCCCGCTCCACGGGGTGATGTCGCGCGGCTCGCCGCGCAGCGGGATGACGCGCGTGGTCACGCCGCCCTCGCGCGTGCCGCCTTGCACGGTGCCGTCGCCGCTCACGTAGCTTTGCTCGACGATGCTGTGCTCGATGCGGCCCTTGGCGCCGTTGAAGGCGATCATGTAGCCCTCCCAGGCGTTGAAGGCGTTGAGCGAATAGGTGAGGAGCGCGCCGGTGTCGTAGCGCACGGACACGCTCATCGTGTCCTCGATGTCCACGTCGTCGCGGAACACGCAGCGGTCGCGGAAATAGCCGTCGTGCGGCTCGGCGTTGAGATACATCTCGCGGTGCATCTCGGTCGCGGAGAGGTCGAGGCCGAAGGTGCATTTCGCGCGCTCGGGGCAGGTGTGGCAGCGTTCGTGCGCGCCCGTGAGGCCGAAGCGGCGCGCCGTTTGCGGCGTGTAGAAGGCGCGCTTGCCCGCCGCCATCACCGAGACCGGCATCGCGCCGAGCCACCAGTTGACGAGGTCGAAGTGATGCGTGGCCTTGTGTACCATGAGGCCGCCGGAGTTCCGCTTGCGGCTGTGCCAGCGGCGGAAGTAGTCGGCGCCGTGGTGCGTGTTGAGCAGCCAGTGGAAATCGACCGAGAGCACGTCGCCGATTTCGCCGCTCATGAGCAGGTCCTTCACCTGGCTGCGCGGCGGCGAGTAGCGGTAGTTGAACGTCACGCGGCAGCGCCGGCCCGTGCGCCGCTGTGTTTCGAGGATCGCCGCGCAATCGGCGGCGGTGGTGGTCATCGGCTTTTCCGTGATCACATCGCAACCAAGCTCCATCGCGCGGACAATGTAATTGCGGTGCGTGTAATCCGGCGACGTCACGATGACGGTGTCCGGCGCGGTGGCGCGGATCATGTTTTCAAAATCGGCGGCGGCAAAGACGCGCGGCAAAGGCGACCCGCTGTTCGGCGAGCGCCGCGTGGCGAAGGCGAGCCGGTGCGGATTGGAATCGCAAAGCGCCACGAGCGCCGCGCTCCCGCTGTAATCACGTTGAATGGCGTCCTGATAAAGCTGGCTGCGCGACCCGGTCCCGACGATGGCATAACGATGCCTGCCCGCGCCGCCCTGTGACATAGGTGTGGATTTACTCATGAAAATTCTGAATAGGATTGCACAAACACCACATGGTCGGCGGACCTTCACACAAAGGCGAATGCGTCACAATCGGACGGTCAACACACCACGCCGTTGCCCGCGCGCCGACGGGCGGAAATCAGCCCCGCGGCACAAGGCCGTTCACGAAATTTTCGAGATGCGTGTAGCCGGACGCCACGGTTTTCCGCGCATCCGCGGGATCGTTCGGATCAAGGCCGTTCGCAAGCTCCCACGCATCGGGAATGCCGTCGCCATCCGAGTCCTTCGGCGCGGGGCCGCCCTTCACCTCCGGCTGCCCGCCGACATCGGACTCGCGCAAAATGATCGCGCCCTCCCTGCCGAGGGAGCGCACGTGCGCGACCTGCCGCGCATCGACGCTGTCGCGCCTGAGCGACGCGCCGGCACCGGCGAGCACTTTTTCATAAGCCGCCGCGGCATCCTCGATTTTCACGGGCGCCGGGGATGTGTTCGACGGCTTCGGCACGAGCGTCGGATTCGCCGCCTTCATGCTCTCGCCGGAAGCCGTGCGGCTGCCGGGCGCGGGCGCCGTCTTCACGAAATCCCCATCGGTGACAAGCCGGCCGTTCAGCACGCCGTCCTTGTCCAGATCGACAAAGTTTCCGCTGTGATAAACATGATCCGTCGCGGTGAAACCGGCGACGAAGTTGTTATTGGAATTCGGCCCGGCGATAAAATAATTATTTATCAAATCCTGAAAATGGTCCGCCGCGGAATGCCCGCCGACGAAGCCGGACACCCGCCAATTATAAACAACATTATTAAAATACTGGAGTCTGGCCTTGCCCTTCGGATTGCGGCTCTGGTTGTTGCTCCACAGGCAATGATGAATGGTGATATTGTCAGGCCGCTCGATCAGCGCGCCGAACATCTGCGGATCGATCCCCTCGGCAAAAATGCAATGCTGCAAAGTGACATCCGACGTGCCCTTGATATGCAGATTATCCCAGCGCCCCCAGGCGACGGACACATGGTCGAAAATGGCGTTTTTCAAATTGTCGATAATCAACGTGCATCCGCCGCGCGGCATGTCGATGCTGCCGTGAAACCGGATGTAACGGACAATGGCATTGTCCGAAAACGCGACGCGCTCCCCGTAGACCGTGATGCCGTCGCCCGGCGCCGTCTGCCCCGCGATCGTGATATCGGAGGCGACCTGCAACCGGCTCTTTATCCTGATAATGCCGCCGACATCAAAAACAACCGTGCGCCTGGGTTTGCTGACGGCGTCGCGAAACGACCCCGGCCCGTCGTCATTGAGATTTGTCACATGACAAACCTCGCCCCCGCGCCCGCCCGACGCAAAAGCGCCAAACCCCTCCGCGCCGGGAAACGCCGCCATCCGCGCCGAGGCCGCCGTTTGCGCCGAGGCCGCAATGCCCGCGCACATTATTACCACACAAAATGCCACCAATGTTTTCATAATATAAAATCTCGTTAACGTTAAGAATTGCCAAATCAGACTCGCGCACATGAAACGCCCCCTCCGCGCCAACAACGACCCTCTTGGAATCGGACGGTCAATAACTGGGGAGTCGCAGCCGGCGGATTTTGCAGGGCCTGACCTCGTGTCAGGCCGCGAATTACCAATGTGGCCTCCCACGTGTGCGCGGCCTGACACAAGGTCAGGCTCTACGGAGACACGCATGGCGGCAGGGCCGCGTAGGGCGCGACCTTGTGTCGCGCCGCGCATGGCGGCGGGGGTGCAATTGGCGAAAACGTCGCGATTGGCGGAGGGCACTTCGCCAAGGAACGCCCATGCACGTTCGCGGCCTGACTCAAGATCAGGTCTCTCTCGTAGCGCAGGCTGCCAAGCCCGCTTTGCTTGCTGCATCGCCGGGTGTTCTTTTTTTCGAACCGGGCGAGGCTTCGCCTCGTCAGCAGGCTTGGCAGCCTGCGCTACGTGCGCGCTGCGTAACATCAGATTGCAACTGATGTTACGCGGTGCGTAGGGCCTGACCTTGTGTCAGGCCGCGTTCGCGTGGGAGGCCACACAGGTGGTTCTTCGACACTTTCAATGCAAGGAAGCCGTTCACGGCACGGTGCGGGTAATTGTGGAAGATAGCTACGGCGAAGCCGTTGCCTAGTACAGCCCAAGGCTGGCGACAACGTCGCCT
>JAISGL010000221.1 GCA_031263125.1 Opitutaceae bacterium
CCGACTCCGCCTTCGCGCTCCTGTCCCGCGCGCGCCTTTTGCCCGGCTTTGAGCGTGAGTTTTCTCACCGTGCTGTCCGAGCGCACGGAGAAATGCCTTTGACTCCGTGTCCTCGGTGTTCTCCGTGGTGAATTGGTCTGGATTGAGTTGTCTGGTTCTTCGACGTTTTTAATGCAGGGAAGCCGTGAACGGGTACGAGCGAACGCAGTAGGAGACGCGGCAAAGGATGCGGAAGAGTGATGCGAGTAAACGATGAGGGAGAACTACTTCGCGGCTCTCCCTCATCATTCTCCCTCACCACTCTCTCTCACCACTCTCCCGCATCACTCTCCCGCACCACTCTCCCGCATCGCTCTCTCGCATCGCTCCCCTGCATCGTTTGCCGCAACTCCCGCCACTTTCGATTACACTTGGGATTTTCCCGCCCCCCTCTGCCGCATTGACGTCCACGCCCCGCTGCAACTACATCATCGCCCACACACGCCACACACACGCCAACAACCCACGCTCACACACGCCAACAGCCACGCCACACACGCCAACACTCACGCCACATACGCCAACACTCACGCTCACACAGCCCAGCCACGCCCACACGCCTGCACACGCCACCGCAATGAGCAGCACCAGCTCCATCATCCACGCCCCCGCCATCGCCACGACGATCAAACCCGTGGACCTCCGCGGCATCCTCAAATACGTCCCCCGCTTCAAAGACCAAATCTTCGTCATCGCCCTCGACGGCTCCATCATCGCCGACGAAAATTTTGGCAACCTCCTCGTCGACATCGCAGTCCTCCGCAGCCTCGGCATCAAAGTCGTCCTCGTCCACGGCATCGGACACCAACTCCAGGACCTCTCCACCCTCCGCAAAATCCCCATCACCGACACCATCGGCACCGGCACCACCGACGCCGCCACGCTCGACCTCGCCATCCGCGCCTCCGCCCGCGTCTCGCACGTCATCCTCGAAGGCCTGACCCAAAACGCCATCAAGTGCGCCATCACCAACGCCGTCCACGCCGTCCCCCTCGGCATCCTCCGCGGCATCGACCGCCAGTTCACCGGAAAAGTCGACCGCATCGACACCGGATTCCTGAACACGCTCATCGAAAAAAACATCACCCCCATCGTCTCGCCCATCGGCTTCGGCCCCGACGGCAAGGCGCTCCGCATCAATTCCGACCTCCTCGCCGCCGAACTCGCCGAAGCCCTCCGCGCCTCGAAAGTCCTCTACCTCGCCCCCGTCCGCGGCCTTGAAATCAAAGGCGAACTCCGCCGCGACATCCCCGCCGCCACGCTCAAAACCATCCTCGACAAAAACCCCGGGCACATCGCCCCCGACATCCGCAGCAAAGCCATCAACGCCCTCCGCGCCATCGACACCGGCACCCCCCGCGTACACCTCCTCGACGGACGCGCCTTCGACAGCCTCCTCAACGAAATCTTCTCCAACGAAGGCGTCGGCACCCTCATCTACGGAAACGACTACCAGCAAATCCGCCGCGCCAAACGCAGTGACGTCCGCGCCATCCACAACCTCACCCGCGGCGCCGTCCGCCGCGAGGAACTCATCCATCGCACGCAGCAAGCCATCGAGAAAAACATCGACCAATTCTACCTCTTCGAAATCGACGACACCATCATCGGCTGTGTCTCGCTCTATTTTTATCCCGACAAACCCGACCTCGCCGAAATCGGTTCCCTCTACGTATTGCCGAACCACCAGAACCGCGGCATCGGGCACAAACTTGTGGACTACGCCAGCATGAAAGCGCAGGAACGCGGCGCGACAACAGTCGTCGCCCTCTCGACGCAAAGTTTCTCCTTTTTCACGACCGCGATGGGCTTTGAGGAAACCGGCAAGACCATCCTCCCCGAAGCCCGCCTGAAACTCTACGAAGACAGCGGCCGCAACCCGAAAGTCCTCATAAAAACCCTCTGACGCACCCGGGTATTACGCGAAGGCCGGTCTTTGGCAGGGCGGTCTCGCCGGGACCGCCGGGAGCTGCGGGCGACGAACGCGGCGGCCTCGCCGAGGCCGCCCTAACGGCGCTGCCTTTGCACGGCGGATTGTTTTGCGCGGATGGCCCAGCGGATGGGGGAAAGCTCCTCATCAATCGTGAACGGCGGCGGCGCGCCGGTGGAAATCGACGCGAACACAGCGCGCAAAAACGGCGCGCCGGGGCCGGAGGTGTCGAGCGGGCCGTGGTCGGTTTCGCCAATGACAAGCCGCGTAAACGCGCCGCCGCCGCGCGACTCCACGATGCCGCGCGTGCCGAGGATGCGCAGAGACTCGTCGCCCCAGACGCCGGTGCCGCGGGGGTTGAGGTAATTCGCGGCGATGGAGGCGATGCCGCCGTTGCGCAACGTGAGCGCGAGCGAGGCGGCCATGCGCAGGCCGCCGCCGGCGACGGGATTGCCAAGGGTGGTTTCCACGGCGCTCACCGACGCGATGGGCGCGCCGGCAACGTGCTCGACGAAGCGCAACGCGTGGATGGCGTTTTGCATGACCAGCCCGCCGTCAGCCGCCTCGTCCTGCGGCCTGGCATCAAAATAGGGATATGATTTTTCCGCGACGACCTGCACGATTTCGCCGAGCCGGGCGGAGCGGACGATCTCGCGCATCGCGAAATACGGCTGCTCAAATGCGGTGCCGGCCATTTCGTGAAACACGCGCCCGGTCGCGCGCGCGGCGGCGATGATGGCGTCGAGTTCCTCCTCGTTCATCGCGCAGGGTTTCTCGGCCAGCACATGTTTTCCGGCGCGCAAGGCGCGGATCGCATCCGCCGCCTGTCCGGCGCGACGCGGCGAGCAGAGCGAGACAAAATCGACCCCCGGATCGGCGAGCAGGGAGTCGAGCGAAGGGTGCTCGCGGATGGTCCGGTCATCGCGCAACGTCGCGGGCAGCGACTCGCGCGGAAACGCCGACAGGGCGGTGAGCCGGACGCCGGGGTGGGCGGCGAGGACGTTATGAATCTGGTGACCGTTGGCTCCGTGGAGGGCGATGCGTATCATTGGAAAAGAAGAGGGAGGAAGTGAGAGGGAGAAGGAGAAAGAGAAGGAGAAAGAGAAGGGGCGGAAGAATGAGAGGAAGAAGGAGAGGGAGAGGAAGAGGAAGAGGAATGAGAGGAAGAGTAACGGATGTTACGCAGCTCGTAGGGCCTGACCTTGTGTCAGGCCGCGCACGCGTGGGAGATCACACTGGTAATTCGCGGCCTGACACAAGGTCAAGCTCTGCGAAATCTGCCGGCTGCGTAACATCAGAGAGTAAGAGGAAAAAGGAAGGTTGGTGTGTTTTTCCCGCAAAGGGAATCAGGAACAGATTTGAAACGGAGAGAGAGACGGTGGACCGGTGGGTCGGCGGATTTTGCGCGTGCGTGTCTTTGTGCGTGTCTTCCATACATGCTGCGCGCATTCGTACATGCTACGCGCGCATGCGCTGTGCCGGTTTGCAACGCGCTACGTGTCCTGCGCGGCGCGCAACGTCAGCCAATCTTTTTTGATTTCGGCGAAGCCGCCGCCACGCACCTCGAAGAGCTGCCATGCGCCAAGCCCGGTGTCGGGCGGCGTGGTGCCGGTGGCGAGGATTTGATGCGCGGGCGCGGCGTCGTCGTTCAGGCCCGCCCAAAAACGGCGGCGGCGTTGCGGGTCGAGTTCACCCAGGACGTCGTCGGCGAGAAGCACGGGTTGCACTCCCGTCTGCCCGCGCAGGTAGGCGGCTTCGGCGAGACGGAGCGAGAGGGCGAGGCTGCGTTGCTGGCCTTCGGACGCGAACGCGCGCGCGGAGCGTCCGCCGATGTCCAGATCGCAATCGTCGCGATGCGGACCGGAAAGCGTGGCGCGCATGATTATGTCGCGCTGACGCATGGCGGCGAAATGCGCGGCCCATGCGTCCTCGCCGGCGTTCGCGAGCGCGGCGACGCTGGGAGCGTAGGTGAGGGTTGCCTGATGGCAGGGCGTTGCCTGAAGGCCGGGTGAATTTTGAGAGCCAGTCAAATTTTGAGAGCCGGGTGAATTTTGAGGACCATGCGAATTTTGAAGGCTAGGCGTATCTTGAGGGCCGGGCGTATCTTGAGAGCCGGGCAAATTTTGAGGGCGTGTCGAATCTTGAGGGCAAGGCGATGCCTCTGATTGAGCCGGAGGCTTTGCGATGTCTTCAAGATTCGCGCTGCCATCGGGCTTCGCCCCGCCGCCTTCTTCAGCGGCGATTCGCGCGTAGGCGGTGGCGGCGTGCGCGTTGAGTTTTTCAATGCCGGCGGCGCGGCGGGCGGAGAGTCCGGCGGCGGCGCGGGCGAGCGGTTGCTCGAAGGCGGAAAGCTCGGCGTCGAAACCGGCGCCCGCGCCGCCGCGCTTGAGGAGCTGGTTTCGCGAGACGAGGGCGCGGTGGTAATCCTGAAGCGCGCGCAGGTAGCCGGCGTCGGTTCCGGCGAACGCGAGGTCGAGCCAGCGGCGGCGCTCGCCGGGGGAGCCGCGCACGAGGAGCATGTCCTGGGAGGTGAAGACAACGATTGGAAAACGTCCGAGGTAATCGCCGAGTTTGCGGATGCGCTCGCCGTCGCAGCGCACCTCCTTGCCGCCGGCGCGCAGCCGGATGGTGACCTGGGTTTCGCCGAATTTTTCGTGTTCGATCACGCACGCGATCGCGGCCTCGGAGTTGCCGCGGGCGATGAGTGTGCGTTCATCGCTTGTGCGGAAGGAGCGGAGCGCGGAGATGAAGCCGGCGGCCTCGAGGAGGTTGGTTTTGCCCTGGGCGTTTTCACCGGTGAAAAACTGGCGTCCGCCGCCGAATTTCAGTTCGGCGAATGCGATGTTGCGGAAGTTTTGGACGGTGATGGAGCGGAGACGCATGCGACGTAGCGCAGGCTGCCAAGCCTGCCCCGGTCAAGTCAACAAACCGCGAAGACGGGATCAGTGACACGCAAAGCAGGCAGAAGCGCAAAGCAGGCAGAAGCGGCAGGAAGTGACACAACCTGTCGCTCCCGTCCCCTCATCACGCTCCCATTCCTCATCAAACCGGACGGGCGGGTTTGGCAACCTGCGCCACGCATCGCAAACGCATGCATCTCCCATCAATCTCCCATCAAATCGAGTTGCGCCGTGCGAACTCGAATGCCATTTGCCAAATGTCATTTACCGCCAAATGTCATTTACATACTTGCGTTTTAAGGCATGCCTGTATTAAAAATGGCGCCTGAAATTCTTAATATTAACATCCATTCACTCCCATGTCCGACACACCCACACCCGAATCCACACCTCCCGTTCCTGCGCCCGCTCCCGCTCCCGCAGACATTCCGGCTCCCGCGTCCGCTCCGGCTCCGGCTCCTGCGCCCGCGGCCACCCCGACGCCCGCGGCCAACAGAGCTGGCAACAAAGTCGCCGCCGGCATCTGCGGCATACTGCTCGGCGCCCTTGGCATTCATAAATTCATTCTCGGTTATACGAAGCAGGGCATCATTATGCTGCTCGTTTCCGTGCTCAGCCTCGGATTTCTCGCCTGGGTGATGGGCATCATCGGCCTTATCGAAGGCATCATCTACCTGACAAAAACCGACGAACAATTTGTGGCCACTTACGTCGACGGGCGCAAAGGCTGGTTCTGATTCCAATTTGCACCAGGTCGACTTGCACCAGGTCGGGACGTTTTTGTAACGCAGACTGCCAGCCCGTGAGCAGCATCGGCATCGGCTTCCTCGACTTCGGCTTCCAGCCGGTGTACTTTGCACGGCTCACGTGACACGGGTTTCCATCTCCTGATTCCGGGTGCGCAAACTCAAACCTGTGCAACCGCCCCTTCCCAGGCAGGCTGCCCGTGCCACTCGGTCCACAATCGCCGCTTTCCGGGATAACGCGCTCTGCTTTTATAAGGTTTCGCGCTCTTTTTCCGTCTTCAGGCGCAACTGGCCGCACGCTGCGTCGATGTCGTGGCCTTTTTCGCGGCGCAACGTCACGGAAACGCGCGCGGTGCGCAACACATCCGCAAAGCGCTCCTGACGGTTGTTGCCCGGTCGCTTCCAAGGCAAACCTTCGACGCTGTTGCAGGGGATCAGGTTTACATGCGCGTGCAGGTCGAGCGCGATGTCGCGCAGTTTTTCCGCCTGGTCGGGCGAGTCGTTCACGTCCTCGATCAAAATGAATTCGAGCGTGATCATACGTCCGTGTTTTTCGGAAAATGCCTTCACCGCCGGAATCAGTTTCGCGAGCGGATACGCTTTGTTCACAGGCATGATTTTTTCGCGCACCGCGTCGGTCGCGCCGTGAAGCGAGATCGCGAGGCGGAAGCCGAGCGGTTCATCGGCGAGTTTCAGGATTTGTGGCACGAGGCCGCTCGTGGACAGCGTGATGCGGCGCGCGCCGAAGCCAAGGCCCCAGCCGGCGTTGACGATCGTGAGCGCGCGGATGAGCGCGTCGTAATTCGCAAGCGGCTCACCCATGCCCATGACGACGATGTTGTCGAACGGCGCCAGTTCCGCATGCGCGCGCGGCGTGAGCGCGTCCTCGCGGTGGCACGCTTGGAGAAGCTGCGCGACGATTTCGCCGGCGCTGAGATTGCGTTTGAGTCCGGCGAGTCCGCTCGCGCAAAACGCGCACGCCATCGCGCAGCCGACTTGGGTGGAGATGCAAACCGTCTTGCGCGAATGCGCGACTCCGACGCCATCCTGCGGAGCGCGGATGATGACTGTTTCGATGAGCGAACGGTCGCCGAGTTCGAGCAAAAGTTTGTCGGTCACGTCGGCGGATTGCCGTCCGAGCACGAGCGTGGCGGGCATCAATTCAAACGTGTCGGCGAGCCATGCGCGGAGCGGTTTTGGGAGATTGCTCATCGCGTCCCACGAACGGACGCGTTTTTTGTACACCCACGCGAGGATTTGCTTCGCGCGAAACGCCGGCTCGCCGCGTTCCCTGAGGCGGGCGGCAAGCGTTTCGAGTGTTTCGCCGGTGAGCGGCGGCCTGGCGGGCGCGTATTTCATGCGTTTCATGACAACGATGCCCCGCCGTGGCGCAGGCTGCCAAGCCTGCATTGGCGAGGCCCATGATTTGCAGAGTGGGCGGAAGCGACAGGTGATGTCGCTCCCTGCCACCCCCTGCCTGCTCCTGCCGCTCCCTGCCGCTCCTGCCCGCGCTACCCTTTCGTCACTGTAACTGATGTTACGCAACCGGCGGATTTCGTAGGGCCTGACCTTGTGTCAGGCCGCGCACGCGTGGGAAGCCGCACAGTAATTCGCGGCCTGACACAAGGTCAGGCCCTACGTGCCGCGTAACATCAGTTATTTGATCAAATCCGCCTTCGAAAAAGTGACGAACGTGATGCGTGCGTACGGATTCTTTTCGCCGTTTTCATACAAGCAACCCGCGCGGTCATCCCCCAAATCAACCAGACATGAATAGGCCGACGGTCCTTCATTTATTATCAGCGCGCGCGGCCATGTCCTGCCGTTGTCGGCGCTGGCCTTGATGGTGAGATTCACGCGCCTGGCGGCATTGGCGGGATTCGAGAAGAGCAGGAGATTGCGATCGCTCCCCTTCCCTGTTTCCCAGCGCAAAATGCTCGCCTGGCAAACCGGCTCAACCAAATCGGCCGCAAACGTAATCTCGCTCCAGGTCGCGCCGCCATCGCCGCTGAAGCATTGCGCGCGCCGCGAACGTTTGTGATACGAACGCATGTCCATCAACAGCGTGCCCTTGCCATCAAAAAGCTCCGCCACCTGGCACTCGTTGACCTTCGGCTGGATGGGCGCGCCAAGCCGCCATGTTTTTCCGTGATCGTCCGAATAAATCGCGTGTGAACCGTAGGCATATCCCGCCTCGCTTCCGTCGGGATAACTGTGATCGCACGGCGCCACCAGCCTGCCTGCGTGCGGACCGTCCTTGATTTGTATCCCGACACCGGGACCGGTCGCGTACCAACGCCAATTCTTCGCTTTCGTTGTCCCGGTGATTTCCTCGGCGGCGCTCCACGTTGCGCCATGATCGCGCGACCGCATGATCCAAACCGTACGGCTGCCTTTGCCCGTGCCCGCGTTGATGACCTTCTCGGAATCCGTCCCTATATTATGCGTGAGCAAAAGCTGAATGCCGCCCGTCGAGGCATCCACCACGGGACACGGATTTCCGCATGTGTTTTCACCGTCGTCCCAAATCACCGCGAGCGCGCCCCACGTGAGTCCGCCATCAGTCGAACGCTTCAGAACAATATCAATGTCGCCGCGGTCGCTGCCGTTGTTTTTGCGGCCTTCGCAAAACGCCAGCAGGTCGCCGTTGGCCGCGCGTATGATCGATGGAATTCTAAATGTATGATACCCCTCGGCGCCCGACGTAAAAACAGTGCGACTCCCGGCGCTGCGCGGTGCACCGGTCACGCACACTGCAAGAAAACAAAATGCAAACACTCCAAACACCGCCAGTGCATGCAGGCGACGGGACGATTTTTTCTGCGAATCACGATTACTCATAGTATGATATAACATTTATGTTTATGTTTTGGTTTCGATTTCGGTCTCGGTTTCGGTCTCGGTTTCGGTTTATATTTCGGTTTATATTTTGGTTTTATTTAATCAGCTCAACAGTATGATTATCAATCCAATCCCAGTCGATTTCGACACCGAGTCCGGGACCTGCGGGGACATGCTGGCAACCGTCGGCATGCACACGGAGCGGATCGTTTTTCAGGCCGAGGCGGAACATGGGATGATGGCTCTCCAAAAAGCGCGACATGCGGGTCGCGCAACCGGCGTGCAGATTGGCAACGTCGAGCAGCGGTGTGGCCGCCGTGTGAATTTCGAGGGCGATGCCCATCATTTCACACATGCCGAGCGCCTTCATGAGTCCGGTGATGCCGCCCTTGTGATGCACGTCGCCGCGAACCATGTCCACGGCGCCGCCGGTCATATATTGCGGCAAATCAAACAACGACACCGTTTCGGCCGCGAGCACCGGCGTGCGAATGGCGTCGGCGAGTTTTTTGAGTTGCATCACATGCGCGTCGGGAAACGGCTCCTCGAACCATTCATATTCGAGATCATCCAATGCGCGCCCCATTTTTAATGCATCCTCGAAGGTAAGCGTCGCGGATGAATCGACCATCAACGGATAACCGGCGCCCGCGACGGCGCGCGCCCGCTCAAGCCGCGGTATGTCCCGCGCCGCGCCACCGGAGAGTTGCAGTTTCACGCCGGCAAAACCTTCGGCGATTTTCGCCCGCACCGCCGCCTCCACGTCATCGGACGTGGCGATGTCTTGCGGTGGACACGTTGCATAAAGCGGCACTTTGTCCCTGTACAAACCGAGCATGGAGGCGACCGGCTGGCCGGCAACCTTGCCCTTGATATCCCAAAGCGCGACATCGAGCGAGGACGCGAGCGTTGGTGCCGTATTGTACAGATGCCGCTGCTTTGCTCTCAATCGCTGCCAGATTTTTTCGTGATGCAACGGATTTTGCCCAAGCAAATCCATCTGGAAAATATCCTTTATCCCGTACGCCGTCGCCCTGCCCTGCCCCAAGGGACAATACTCCATCGTATAACCCTCCACGCCCCCGTCGGTGCCAATCGTTATAAACGGAAAATCAAACCAGGGATAATCATCCGCCGGAACCGGACGCGGCGCATGCCACGACTCCGCGCCCTGTCGGACCAAACGTATCGATACTGACGTGATTTTCATATGTTTTATTATTATTATTTTGAAAGCGTGTCGTTGCCGTCCGTCAGCCACTCGAGATTAAAACGCGCCAGTGTTATATATTTCGCGGGAAAACGGCTGCCGCTTCGCACCAAGCCGTCTTCGTAAAGACATAAAATCGTGCCGTCGTCCAATATTGCCAGGTCGCTGTAACCGCTGGGGCCGGGTTCAAGCACCTTGTTCACGGGCCATGTTTTGCCCTCATCGTAACTCAATTTTAATGAAAGATTTTTCCTGTATAATCCGCCGGTTTCGTGCGTGTGGTCGCCGTCCCGGTCATTGTCGGGATTGGAAAACAGAATCCGGTTTTTGCCGTGCGTCGCAACCGTGCTCAGGCGCTCGAAGCCTGCCATGCAGATGGGTTCCTTGAGCGCATTATCAAAAATCGGCTTGCTCCAGCGGGTCGCGCCATCGGGGCTGATCGCGATGCCGCGCCGGTGCTCCGGCGATTCGTTGCGCATGTTCAGCATGACGCGTCCGTCGGCGAGCTGAATCGCCACGGTCTCATTCGGATTTATCAACGGCACTTTCTCATCAGCGGCGATTTCACCGCAATGCCACGTCCTGCCGTGGTCATCGGAATAGATTGTGGAAACCACGGACGGACGGTGCCCGTTGTAGCCGCCGCCGCGTGAAAGCCATACCGGCACGATCATGCGTCCGTTGGCCAGTTGGATTCCGTGCGCCGGTCCCGTGGCCAGCACTTTCCACGGATATGTTTTTTTGAAACCATCAAACACATTTGTCACCTCGACAGGCGGCGACCAAGTGACGCCGTCATCAGTACTATTCATCAAAAAACAGCGCGCCTGCTCGACACAGTGAAAAAGAAATATCGTGCCCGTCTGCCTGTCCACCACGGGCAACTGGTTCGTTATCGGCCTCTGTCCGTCCTTGCCCAGTCCCTGCGCCACGGCGACTTCGCTGCGCTCAAATGTATAACCGTGTTTCTCGTGCAACCCTAGATAAATTATTTTTTTCTGCGGCTCCCAAGTGCGCCCGCCGGTGGTGCTGCGCCGCATGAAAATCTCAATCGTGGACCAGTCGCCGAGCTTGGAGTCCTTTCGCGCGTCGCAGAATGCAAGCACGGTGCCCTTGGTCGTCAGCACGATGCCGGGGATGCGGTAATTCGCGTAGCCGTCCTTGCCCGCCGTGAATATCTGGAATTTCTCAATCAGCGGCACTGCGCCTTTGCGCGCGGTCGGAGCGGCGGCGGCGCCTTGGCCCGGTTGCGCCACGACCGGCGTCAGCAGCGTGACTGCGAGCAATATGCCAGGGAGAAGTTTTGTTTTCATATTTTTGTATAACGAGGTTTGATTATTATAAAATCACTGAGGCCCGTGCGTCATGAATGCCTTCCCTGGGAGCGCGGGCATCTCTGCCCGCGAAACGTCGTGCGCCCGCATATTGTATATATCGCCATGCGGCGCGCGGGTGATGGAGGAAATGCGATAATCCGGTCTGTTATCCGGCACGGCGGGAAAAAGTTTCTGCGTTTCTAAAAGGGCCGTTTTTGGCATTATCAATGCAGCAAGCCGGCGGACGAGTCCGGCGCACTCGGGCCGGGCGGCGAGGTTTTCGGTTTCAAAAAGCTGGTCGCCTTCGTAGGCGTAGAGTTCGCGCGCCACGACTTCGGGCGTGCCGGACTTGCGCCACTCCACGTAGCGATGCGTGGCGGTGCGCGCGGCGTAGCCCATCACCGCGGGCGAACCGTCCTTTTTGAGAGGCCACGGGCGCGGAAACTGACTGCGCGCGACGTCGCGACCGCTTGCGGATGCATCGCCCAGATTCGGCACGAGACTTTTGCCTTCAAGTTTTTCACGAGGCGGCAAATCGCAAAGTTCAACGAGAGTCGGATAAATATCCAACGCCTCGACGAGCGCATCGGTTCGCACACCGCGCGGACGGTCATCGGGCGTGGCAATTATAAAAGGCACGCGTGTGTCCGCCTCGTAGCAGGTCGTTTTGCACCACAATCCGTGCTCGCCGAGATGATAACCGTGGTCGCCCCAAAGAACAATAACAGTGTTTTTATCGAGACCTGTGCGACGGAGCGCATCGAGCACGCGGCCAATTTGCGCATCCGCAAAACTCGTCGCCGCATAATAACCATGCCGGAGGCGGGCGATTTGTTCGGGAGTAAAATCGCCGGCCTTTGGCATGTCTGAATATCCGCGCAACTCGACCGAATCGTGCAGCGCGACGGCGGGCGCGCCATCGGGCGGCGCGGCGCGTTCGATGGGCGGGATTTTTGCCGGATCATATAAATCCCAATATTTTTTCGGGGCGGTGAAAGGCGCGTGCGGTTTGCGAATGCCGACGGCGAGGAAAAACGGTTGCGCGGCGCCGGGGCGCGCAGCGAGTTTTTCAATCGCGGCAACCGCATCCGTCGCGACTTTGCCGTCGGGATATTCATTTTCCGGCGCATCCATGAATTCGGTGGCGGCTGCTTTCTGCCCCTTCTGCCCCTTGCGCGGCGCGCGGTTTTCCGGCAGGCGATAGTCCTCGACCTTCGGCACGGAGGCGTGCAGCGCGGGCACGCTCCACGAGCGCGGATCGTCCATGCCGTCATGATATATTTTGCCGATGCCCTGGGTGAAGTAGCCGTTGCGCTTGAAATGCTCAGGCAGCGGAATGATATCGGGCGACGTTTTTCTAAAATTGGCGCGCAAATCCCAAACGCGAATCGTGTCGGGCCGGCATCCGGTGAGCACGGACTGGCGCGATGGATTGCAGACGGCCTGCTGTACATAAGCGCGGGCAAAACGCGTGCCGCGCGCGGCGAGCGCGTCGATATTGGGCGTGATGGCCGCCGTGTCGCCGAAACAGCGAAGGTTCAGGCGCAAGTCATCGACTGTAATATAAAGAACGTTGGGCCGCGAAACAGCCGTGGTTGCCGCCGGACATGTCGCGGCGGCGACGCCGCCGATGACCGCGATGGAGGTGAGCGCGCTTGTTTTCATAATATAAAAAATATCCCGCGCCGGCCTTCCGGCGCGGGACCTTCATACCCCTGTTTGAACCCTGTGATATTGCGTATCACAAAATTATTCTACGGACGGATGTAATTGAAGAAACCCAGTTGTTCCAAATCAGCCTTCATTGCGGCGACTTTGTCCTTCGCAACCGGAGTCATCGGCGGACGCACCGGGCCGCACTCCATGCCGAGCAGGCCGGGGATCGCCTTGTTCGCATTCATGCCGCCGTAGTTGCAGAAGGTTTGGATGAATTTCATCGACTCGCCTTGCAATGCCGCGGCGGTTTTCATGTCACCCGCGTCAAAAGCCGCGATGACACGATTATAAAGGGCCGCCGCATAATTGTAAGTGCTGCCCACCGCGCCTTTCGCGCCGACAGCGAGCGCGCTCAGGAGGATTTCATCACGTCCGAAAAGAATGTCATATTTGTCCCCGGCGGCGTTGAGCGTGAGAGCGTAGTCCATGATATTCTCGTAGGTAAACTTGATGCCGCCAAACGTCTTTATACATTTTGCCGCGACGGGAAGGAAATCGACCATGGGAACATTCACACCCGACATCGACGGCATGTGATAATAATAAAAAGGCGTCCTGGGCGCGGCTGCCGCGACTTTTTCGCACCACGACACAAGACCGTCGATTCCCTCGGGACGGAAAAAGGACGGCGCGATGGCGGCAATGGCGTCCGCGCTGATTTTCTCGGCGTGTGCGGCAAGCGCGCGGCAGTCCGCAAGGCTGTTGTGGCCGACGTGGACAATCAACTTGATGCCCGTGCCCTTGGTGGCATCGCGCCAGGCCCCGGCGACGATGCAGCGCTCTTCGTTGGACATTGAGGCGCCCTCCCCCGTCGTGCCGCACACAAAGGCGCCACTCACGCCGGTCGCCTTGTAGTATTTGGCGATTTTTGGAATAATGCCGGGCTTGAGCCGCCCCTTGGAATCAAAAGGCGTGAAGGGCGCGGCGATCAGTCCTGTTAGATGGAATGAAGGATTATTATTACTCATTGTTGGTTTCGATTTCTGTATCAGAAAAAATTGGATTATATATATTCATGCAAAAGCCTCCGGCAGCGCGGCGCGGGCGGCCTCGCCGATCCGTCTGGCCGTTGCATCGGGCATGCTCCCGTAAGGCCAGCGCAAACGCGTGGTCATTCCGGGGAGCCAGTCGCCGGCGACCGCGGCCGTCTTGTCAGCGGCCATGTTGCTGCGCCCGTGCTTCGTGATGACCGGCGCGATGTTGCTTTCCCAGAATGCCATCACGCGCGCTCCGAGCGCGGCTCCGGCCGCGGGATTTGAAATGCAGAGTTCATACCAAGCCTGCGCAAACGCGGGCCTCAGGCACGCGACGTTCGAATAGGCGCCGTGCGCTCCGCGTGCAAGCCCGATATGCAAATGATGCCCGGGAATAAAGATCGAAAAACGCTCCATGAGCGGACGCATCGCCGCATACCAGGCCGCGTCGCCGCCCGGCACTTTCATGCCGGCGACACCGGGCACCTGCCCCGCGATGACAGCCCACTCGACGGGCGTGAGTTTGCGTTTTGCATGCGGCGGATTATATACAATCAATGGAACCGGCGCGGCCTCGGCTGCCATCACTTTCAGAAAGTCGATGCTCTCGGCAAGCGTCGGCGGAAACCAATCGGGCAGCGTCACTTGATACGCGGAGGGCGCGAGATGTTTTGTGCGGCGGATGCGTTCGCGCGCGATTTGCGCGCATGGATGCGCCGCGCCAATCTGAAACGGCATGCCGGCGGCGTTGCATTTGCCGGCAAGCAATGTGTTGATGCGGTCAAACTCCGCCTCCGTTTGTGTATAAAATTCACCCGCGCTGCCGTTGGAATAGACGCCGTTGACACGGGCGTTTATAAAGTAATCAAGTTCGGCTTCGAGCAGATTATAATCAATCGAATCGTCTGCCAGAATCGGCAGCAGCAATGTCGCCCAGTTGCCACGGATTTCTTTTGCTGAAAGTGGTTTCATAATAATGCGGACAGGCTTGGTTCCACTTTGCCAAGATTTCCCCTGTTTCGAGCGGTGACGCCGAAGCAAGCCGGAGGCTTGCCAGAAATTAGCCGGTGGTTGAGGTCGCAACGCGACCGACACCACCGGAATCTAACATAAAAATCACAGCATCCCTCCGGGATGCAGTTTTTATCTGCGATTATATCCGGTGGTGCCGCTCGCAAAGCCTCGTTGTGGCCATGCCCGCCCGCTAAAGCGGGCACCCGGTCATGGCCAGCCCTTCGGGCCATCGCCTGCGGCGATGCCATCTCCGCGCTGCCGCGCTCCGTCAACCACCGGCTA
>JAISGL010000238.1 GCA_031263125.1 Opitutaceae bacterium
GGCGCTTATAAGCGCCACGAATCCTTATTCTGCAAAAGTAAATTTTTCCAACAAACGGACCGCAGCGCCTATAGGCGCTCTGTTTATAACCGAAAGCATACAACGCCCTTTTTGTGTTTTTTGTGGCAATTGGATTGTTGGTTTGAGCCTGTTCCTTTGGTTGCGGCTATGTCGCGCTGTGTTCCACCGCCACCAACCAAATCCGCCCTCCGCGATTGGGCGGGGGCAACGCGAAGTCCGTTCCTGGGAGCGCGGGCATCTCTGCCCGCGAAACGCCGTGCGCCCGCTTGGTGTATATCGAACACGCATCGCGGGCAAAGATGCCCGCGCTCCCAGGGGCGCTCCCAGGCGCTGCCGCGTAACATCAGTTGGCAATATATAATCCGCATGACACCACGTGAACGTTTTATCGCGGCATTGGAACGCAAACCCCTCACCGGGCGCGTGCCGCATTTCGAACTGGTCAACTACCTGACCATGGAAATGCTCGGCCGCGTGCATCCGCTTCATCGCGATTATTCCCAATGGGGCCAGATGAGCGCCACCGAACGCGACCTGCACCTTGAGGACATGGCCGACATTTATATTAAAACCGCTGAAAAATGCGAATGGAGCGCCATCCTCGTCATGGCCCAGCCGTGGAGTTTCGACGCGCACCGGCGCCTGCTGGAGCGCGTTCGCAAAAAATCCGGCAACAAATATTTTCTCATGCTCCACGGTGACTCAACCTTCGCCATCCCCGACGGCCAGGGCGTGTACGAACTCTCCATGCGCATGTATGACGACCCGCAAGGTCTGAAAGACGAAGCCGCGCGCAATCTCGACGAAAAACTGAAGGAACAGGCCGTGCTGGCAAAAGACGGCCTCTGCGACGGCCTGGCCCTCTGCTCGGATTATTGTTTTAATTCCGGCCCGTTCATATCCCCCGCGCAATTCGACGAATTCATATTTCCCTGGCTCAAATCGCAAATCGCCGCGCAGCGTGAAATGGGATATTACGTCATCAAGCACACCGACGGAAACATCATGCCCATTCTGGACCGCCTGGTCGAAGCCAACCCGCACGCGCTCCATTCGCTGGACCCGCAAGGCGGTGTCGACATCGCCGAAATCAAGCGCCTCCACGGCCGCAAAATATGCCTGATCGGCAACGTGAATTGCGGCCTCATGGACACAGGCTCCGATGAGCAAGTGATCGAATCCGCGCGTTATTCCCTCCGCAATGGAATGCCCGGCGGCGGCTACATTTTCTCCACAAGCAACTGCATCTACGCCGGCATGCGCCCCGAACGCTACGAACTCATCCTGGACATCTGGCGCCGCGAAGGAAACTACCCCACCCCACCGCCCTCCGCCCCGCCCCTCACACCGACTTAAATCGACTTAAATCGCCCTCCCTTTTTTTCCCACCCATGCACACACCAAAAACCCGATTCTCCAATCTGCATTATTTCGATCCCGCCTGGATCACCGAAACCGCGGAGCGCCTGCGCGTGGATGTCTGCATCTACGGCGGAACCTCCGCCGGCGTGGTCGCCGCCGCCAAACTGGCCCGCATGGGCAAAACCGTCGCCCTCCTGCAACCCGGACGCCACCTCGGCGGCCTCACCAGCGGCGGACTCGGCTGGACCGATTACGGCAAAAAGCACGTCATCGGCGGCATGGCGCGCCAGTTTTATTGTGACGTTGGCCGTGAATACGGAAAGGACGAGGAATGGTATTTCGAGCCGGGCGTCGCCGAAAAAGTCATGAACCGCATGGCCTCGGAAAAAGGCATCACCGTGCGCCTCTGCCAGTATATTGACAGCGTAATCATGGACGGCCTGCGCATCGCCGTCGTGAAAATGCTCGGCGGCCTGCAAGTGGAGGCGAAACAATTTATCGATGCCTCCTATGAAGGCGACCTGCTCGCAAAGGCGGGTGTGTCCTATGCAATCGGACGCGAAGGCAATGCCACGTACAAGGAAACACTCAACGGCGTGCAATTGCTCACGCTCCATTGGATTCATCAATTTAACGACATCGTTGATCCTTATATAATACCGGGCGACCCGGCAAGCGGACTCCTGCCAACGATTCTCCCGGACGACATGTCATCGCGCATAGGCGAGGGCGACCGCCGGATTCAGGCGTATTGTTTCCGGGTCTGCATGACGGACGATCCGCAATTAAAACTCGATTGGACAAAACCCGAAAACTTCGACCCGAGGCAATACGAACTCGCGACCCGCTGGTTTAACTCCGGCAAAAACACGCACAACGACCCCCTGCTCGACGAGCAGGGCCGCCCCTGTGACGTGCCGGCCAAATTTGATATATTTCCAAACAAAACCCCCGGAGGCTTCCATAAAACCGACACCAATAATCACGGCGCCGTTTCGAGTGATTATATTGGTGAAAACCCGGACTGGCCCGAAGGTGGTTATGAAACGCGCGAAAGAATATTCCAACGCCACGCCGAATATCAAAAGGGTTATTATTGGCACGTGGCCAACTCGCCCGGTATTCCCGCGCGTTATCGCAAAGCCTGGCAACGCTGGGGCCTGCCGAAGGATGAGTTTGCGGACACCGGCCATTGGCCGCACCAACTCTACATCCGCGAAGCCCGCCGCATGGTGGGTGATTACGTGATGACGGAGCACGATTGCCGCCAGACCCGTCACGCGCCCGACCCGGTTGGCATGGGCAGTTACAACATGGACTCTCACGGCTGCTCGCGATTTGCCAAAATGGATCAAGGCCGGATGCGTGTGTACAACGAAGGCGAACTCGCCGTGCCGCCCGCCGGCCCGTATGGCATTTCCTATCGCTCGATTATTCCCAAGCGCGGCGAATGCGAAAACCTGCTGGTGCCCGTGTGTGTCTCGACCTCGCACGTTGCCTACGGCTCGGTCCGCATGGAACCCGTCTTCATGGTCCTCGGCGAGGCCGCCGCCGAGGCCGCCGCCCTCGCGCTTTCCAGCGATTGTCCGGTGCAAGACGTGGACTACACCACGCTCCGCGCCCATCTGCTCCGCGACGGCCAAATCCTAAAAACCACCCCCGCCGCCTGATCGCCGCCGCCTGATCGAGTAACACGGGCATCCGTGCCCGTGTGCAGCGCGGGCATCCCGTCCGAGTGTAGCGCGGGCATCTTGCCCGCGTCTCGTAGCGCGGGCGTCCCGCCCGCGGACGACGCGCAACGCCGCCGCCCTCCCATGCCACGGCGCCTTGCCTGTCCGGTTTTTGAAATGCGCCCCAAGCCTCCCCCCCGGACGCAACCACCCCCGCCGTTTGCGCGCATCGTTTGCGCACGCCGTTTGCGCCGTTTGTTGCTCGACACGCGGCGGCGCGGTTTCCATGTTCGCGGACATGCAACCGCAACCCCGCCGCCTGGCGCATCCCGCGTATTTGTTGTCCGCACTGCTTGTCGCAATCCTGCCGAATCTCCCGGCGCAGGACATCACCGTGTCTGACCCGATGATGTTCCCTTCCAACACGGAAGCGGACACACCGCCGGCGCTGAAAAAAGCGTGGAAACTGAAATGCCCGGAGGCGATGAAGAAGGGCACGGAGCACAACTACGCCATCGTGGCGCAATACATCGACGCCGGGGGCAGGCACCTGAAAAGCAACCAGCGCGGCGCGCAGCCGCTGGCCGCACTGGCCAGGGCGGAGCTTTCCGGTTTGCAGTGCAAGCCGGCCCGGGCGGACGGGAAGCCGGTCGCGTCGCGCTCCTTCGTCGCGGTCATCTTCAACCCCGCGAACGCCTCGCTCAAGGCGGCGGACGCTGCCCCGCGTCTGCTCGCGGTGGCGCCGGCTTTCATCAGCGAGGAGCAGTTCTCCGAATTGCGGAAGGCAAAGAAAAGCACGTCTATAAAACTGAAAATCGAGCTGGATGCGTCGGGCGCTCTCTCGTCGTATGCGTATGCGCCTGGCCCGGACTCGTCCCACGCGGAGCCGTTCAAGGCCGCGATTGACCGGGCGCTCGGGCAGTGGAAATTTGCCGCCGCGCGCAAAGGCGGCCAGCCGGTTCCCTCCTCGCTTGTGGCTCCGCTTCTGCTGACGCATGAAGACGCGTTGCTGTCGTTGTCGATCCCCCCGTCGGTTGTGCGCCGGGACGATCCGGTTTACCCGCGCGCGATGGAAAAATCGGGGCTGGTCGGCGAGGTGGTGATGAAGTTTGTCGTGGATAAAAATGGCAACGTGACCAACCCGGTGGTGGTGCGTTCAAACAATCCGGGATTTGAAAAAGCCGCGATCGAGTCGGTGCTCAAATGGAAATTCAAACCCGGCATGAAAGACGGGGCGCCGGTGGACACGTCCATGCAAATACCGATCACGTTTGAATTGAGGGGCAGGCGGGATGCCCACTAAGTCGACCGCCCCTCGAAAAAACAAACGGAGAAAATGCCGGAGGGCCTGCGCTACGACACACCGCCCGAGCCGCGCGGAGTGATCCGTCCGGTTTATCCCCATGCGCTTTATGCCGGCAAAGCTCCCCGCGGCAGCGCGACCCTCTCGAT